>SCVU01000127.1 GCA_004296785.1 Planctomycetota bacterium | reverse complement strand
GCAACTCGTTCGTCCCCGGCGTCGCGTACGGCGCCGTCGGGATCCCGCCGATCGTCACGATGATCTCGGGGATCACCGGCATCGACAGATCGATGCCCGCGATCGTCATCGCGACCGCGTGCGGCGGGTGCGTGTGCACGACGGCTTTGACGTCGGGCCGCTCGCGGTACGAGACGAGGTGGATGCCGACCTCGCTCGACGCCTTCGGCCCCGCATCGAGCACGCGCCCTTCGATGTCGATGTGCGCGAGGTGCTGCGGCTCGAGGAAGCCCTTCATCGCGCCGGCCGGCGTGATCAGGATCGAGCCGTCCGACAGCCGCATCGACAGATTGCCGTCGGCGCCGACGATGTAGTTGCGCTGATAGCACAGCGCGCCGATGCGGCACAGCGCCGCGCGCCCGCGCGCGAGCTCCTCGTGCAGCGTGCCGCCCTGCGGCGCGCTCGTCGTGTCGGGGCCGTAGCTCATCTCGTGTCGCAGAGCCTACTTCTTCGCGAGCGGCCGCGGTGCGCTCGCCTCGCGATGGTCGTACACGATGCGGCCGCCGAGCTCGACCGCGTCGACGAAGCCGATGACGACGGTCTTCACCGGCCCCTTCGGCCCGGTCGCGAGCACCTGGCGCCCGCCGTTGCCCTCGTCGAGGCACAGCACGCGATCGCCGACGCCCGCGCCGACGCGATCGATCGCGACGCGCGTCTTCAGCGCGGGCCGCCCGTCCGGCGTCAGCGGTCGCAGCACGAGCAGCGTGCGGCCGTCGAGCCACTTCGACTGCACCGGCGCGACCACGGTGCCGAGCACGTCGGCGAGGAACATCAGCGCTCCTGCGCGCCGCTCGCGCGCGGCTGCTCCCAGGCCTGACCGGGTTTCGCGAGATCGCGCCCGAGCACGTCGGCCTGCTCGACGAAGCCGAGGATCGCCGCGTCGACCGGCACGTAGGTCTCGGGGCACGCGAGCGCGGCCTCGCGCCCGTCGATCCAGTGCACGAAATCGCCGGGGCCGCTCGACACGGTCGCGCACGCGACGAGCGGATCGCCCATCGGCGCGCCGGCTTCGTCGAGCGGCTGGATCAACTGCAGCGCGACGCCGTCGAGGCCCGCGTAGCGCTGCGTCGCCACCACTCGGCCGATCACGCGTGCGAGGTACATCGCGGCGCTCGCGCTACGCCCACTTCTCGTAGACGTTCTTGCCGCCGAGGTCCCACGAGTCGACGACGGCCATGATCACCGCGTCGACCGGGCGCGCGTCGGTCTGCGTCGTCTGACGCGCCGAGGAGCCCGTCGCGAACAGCACCATGTCGTCGACGCCGGCCTGCACCGAGTCGACCGCCACGACGTACTGGTCCTTCGGCTTGTTGTCGTGACCGTGCACCTGCACGACGAGCAGCTTCATGTTCGCGAGCTTCTCGTCCTTGCGCGTCGCGACCACGCTTCCGACCACTCTTCCGATCAGCATGGGAGTTTCATCGTTCAGCCCGCGGGTGCTTCGTCGAGGAACGTGCGCAGCGAGCGCTTCGGCACGAGCTCCTCGATCAGGCGGCGGCGCAGTTCGGCGTGCACGCGCTGCGCGAGATCCGTCCACTCCGGCAGCGGCCGGCGCTCGCCGAGCCACAGCAGCGCCGCGCCGCCGGGCAGCGCGAGCGGCCCGAGCATGCGGCCCGCGGTCGCGCCGAGCGCGGGCGCGTTCTTCCACACCGCGTCGCGCACTTCGCTGGCGACGCGCGGATCGCCGCGCGTGACCCAGCCGAGCTCGCCTTCGAGCTTGCGCAGCGCCTCGTCGTCGTTGACGAGCGACGCGTGGGTCTTGAACTGCTCTTCGCTCTGGATGCCCTTGGCCACGCGCTCCAGCTCGTCGCGCGCGGACACGAGCGCCTTCTCGAACAGCTCCTTGTCCTTCGTCTCCTTGTCCGACTCGCGCAGCAGCTTGAAGTACGTCTTGCCCGCGAGATAGATCATCCGCGTGCGCACCGCTTCGCCGAAGCGGTCGTCGAAGAACTGCTTCTCGGCCTCGTACGCGGCGCGCAGGTTCGCCTCGCGCGCGTCGGCGTTCGCCGGCGCCGTCTTGCCGGCGTCCGTCTTGCTCGCGTCCGGCTTCTGCGCCGCGAGCTGCGCGTCGACGAGCGCGTGCGACAGCGCCTCGATGCGCACGGCGGGATCGCGGCGGAACGACGGCTCGTCGAAGCCCTGCGACTGCAGGTACTGCGCCCAGGAGATGCCGGAGAACTTCGGATTGCGCTCGAGCTCGCTGCGCCGGCGCGCGATCGCCTGATCGAGCGCGCGCTCGACCTGCGCCTCGCTGCCCTGCGCCATGCGCGTTTCCAGTCGCACCATCAGCGCGGCCTGGAAACAGGCCTCGGCGACGTCGCCGATCGGCAGCTCGCGGCGCAGCGCCATGCCGAGCTCGTCGCGCGTCAGGATGGAGCCGCCGCTCTTCGCGACGATGTCCTTCCACGGCCGCGGCATGAGTTCGAAGCCGCGCTCCTTCAGCGTCTGCTCGAGCCACGTGTCCTGCTGCGCGCCGGTGAGCTTCGCCTCGGGGCCGAGGCCGAGCGCCGCGCGCGTCAGTCCCTCCTGCTGCAGTCCGAGGCGCAGCATCGCGCGGAAGAAGCCCATCTCGAGTCGGTTGCGCTTCAGGTGATCGAGGATCCCGCCCTTCGCGCCCTCGGCGCGCGCCGCGGCGTCGAGCTGCTGGATGCGCTCGTCGACGGCGGCCTCGGTCGGCTCGATGCCGGCCGCGGTCGCGAGCTCGGCGACGACTTTGCGCTGCACGAGCTGCGAGATGATGCCCTGGCCCGGCTGCGACATGCCGAAGCGCTCGACGAGCAGCTCGCACAGCTGGACCGTCGAGATCGAAGTGTCGAGGCACTGCGCGTCGACGCCGGGCGGCAGCGGTTGGCGCGCGGGGCGCGACGTGGCCAGGGAAGCGGGCTGCGAAGCGGGTTGCGGCGCGGATTGCGCAGCGGGCGCCGCGGGCGCCGCCGGCGTCGGAGTCGGAATCGGAGCCGGCGTCGGCGCCTGCGTGCGCGCCGGTGCGACGAGCAGCGGGCTCGCGATCAACAGGGGCCCGTGGAGGAGCAGTTTCAGCATCGCGGGCCGCACAGAATAACCGCCGGCGCGCGCCGGGGACACTTCGCGCGCCGCGAGGCGCCGCACGGCGGATGCTACGCTCTGCGATCCCACCCGCGGCAGCGCCGCGCGTGCTCCCGCTCCATGCTCGAACTGCTGCGCAACGCGCGCGTCTACTCGCCCGAGCCGCTCGGCGTGTGCCAGATCCTCGTGGCGGGCGAGCGGATCGCGTGGATCGGCGGCGAGCGCATCGAGTTGCCGCGCGAGCTCGCGGCGACCGTCACCGATCTCGGCGGCCGCCGCGTGATCCCCGGCATCGTCGACGGCCACGCGCACGTGACCGGCGGCGGATTCGAGAAGGGCTACGCGAGCCGCGTCCCGCCGCTGTCGGCGAGTGAGTTCACGCGCTGCGGCATCACGAGCGTCGTCGGCCTGCTCGGCACCGACGACCTCGTGCACACGCCGGCCGAGCTGCTCGCGCACGTGCGCGGACTCGTCGAGCAGGGGCTGAGCGCGTGGTGCTGGACCGGCGGCTACCACGTGCCCGTCGCGACGCTGACCGGCAGCGTGCGCGGCGATCTCGTGCACCTCGATCGCTGCATCGGCGTCGGCGAGCTCGCGATCTCCGATCACCGCTCGAGCCAGCCGACGCTCGAGGAGCTGTTGCGCATCGCGTCGGAGTGCCACGTCGGCGGCATGATGACCGGCAAGGCCGGCGTGCTGCACCTGCACTTGGGCGACGGCGAGCGCGGCCTCGAGCTCGTGCGCCGCGCGCTCGAGACGAGCGAGCTGCCGCCGCGCGTGTTCCAGCCGACGCACGTCAATCGCAGGCGCGCGCTGTTCGAGGAGGCGCTCGAGCTGTCGCGCTTCGGCGTGCCGATCGACATCACCGCGTTCCCCGTCGAGGAGGGCGAGGATGCGCTCGCCGCCGACGTCGCGCTCGCGCAGTACTTGTCGCGCGGCGGCGAACCCGCGCTCGTCACGGTGAGCTCCGACGGCGGCGGCTGCCTGCCGCACTTCGACGACGACGGCCGCGTCGCCGGATTCGGCGTCGGCGCGCCGTCCGCGCTCGCCGACTGCCTCGCGCAACTGTTGCGCGACGGCCACGCGCTCGAGAAAGTGCTGCCGGCGTTCACGTCGAACTGGGCGGATGCGCTGCGACTGGCCGGCAAGGGCAGGCTCGTCGCCGGCGCCGCTGCCGACCTCGTCGTGCTCGGCGACGACCATCTGGTGCGCGACGTCATGTGCGGCGGCGTCTGGCACGTGCGCGACGCACAGCCGCGCGTCGCCGATCCGTTCGAATTCCTTCCTGCACCGTGACCCGACACTCGAACCCAGGAACCACGCCTTGACCCGCGGCTATCTGATCCCGATCGGCGGTGCCGAAGAGAAGCACCACGAGCCGCACGTGCTGCGGCGCTTCGTCAAGCTCTGCGGCGGCAAGCAGGCGCGCATCGCGGTGATCCCGACGGCGTCGGAGCTGCGCGACACCGGCGCGCGCTACGAGCAGGTGTTCACCGAGATCGGCGTGCGCGCGGTGAAGGCGCTGCCGTTCGAGACGCGCCACGATTGCCAGCGCGAGGACTGGCTCGCGTACCTCGAGGATGTCGACGGCGTGTTCTTCACCGGCGGCAACCAACTGCGGCTGGCGACGCATCTTGGCGGCACGCCGCTCGTGCACCTGCTGAAGCGCCGCAACGCCGAGGGGATGCACGTCGCGGGCACGTCCGCGGGCGCCGCGATCCTGTCCGAGCACATGATCGCGAGCGGCGACGAAGGGCCGAGCCCGCACCACGACATGGTCGTGCTGTCGCCGGGGATCGGCCTGACGAATCGCCTGATCATCGATCAGCACTTCCGGCAGCGCGATCGGCTCGGCCGTCTGCTGACCGCGCTGTCGTTCAATCCGTACGCGCTCGGCGTCGGGCTCGACGAGGACACCGCGGCGTTCATCGGGCCCGACGACGTGTTCGAAGTGCACGGGTCGGGTGCGGTGACGGTGATCGACGCGAGCGAGCTGCAGCACAGCTCGATGGACCGCGCGCACAAGCACGACCCGGTGTGCATGATCGGCGTCAAGCTGCACGTGCTGGTCGAGGGCGCGAGCTACGACATCCGCTCGCGCGAAGCGCGGCCGCCGCGGTAGTCGGAGCAAGCAGCGCGTCGGTCGTACGGTGCCTGGATCGATTTTGTTGCATTCGCCGCCGCGCGCGTTCGCGCGCGGCGGCGAATGCAACAAAATCGATCCAGATGGGATGAGAAGGCCGGTCTCCACGCGAGGTCGCGAAGCGCCTCAGTGGTATGCGTTGGGAGCTCGTTAAGACCCCAAACCACAAGGAGACC
>SCVU01000126.1 GCA_004296785.1 Planctomycetota bacterium | reverse complement strand
GGCCGTTTCAGCTTCGCCGACATCGCTCCAGGCGAGTACGTCGTGCAGGCGAAGGAGCCGGGGAAGCTCAAGGGGGCGTTCGTCGAGTGCAGCGTGCCGACGACGGGTGCGCCCGAGCGCGTGCGCCTCGTTCGCGCCGTCGGCGCGAGCATCACCGGCACGATCCGCGACGCGCAGGGCAAGCCGGTGCCCGACGCGTGGATCCAGACGCTGTCGGAAGCTCCCGACGCCCGCCCGCGCGATTCGTACGTCTTCATTCGCTCCGACGCCGCGGGTCGCTTCCGCGTCGCCGGCCTCGCGCCGGGTCGCTACGAGCTGCGCATCGACCGCGACGAGCCGAACGCGAGCGCCGCGGACGCGCGTGACCTCGCGGACGTCGTGCTCCGACACGTCGAGGCGAACGGTCCCGCGCTCGACGTGAGGATGGAGGACGCGCACTACATCGCGGGCCGCGCGCTCGACGCGGCCGGCATCGCATGCGCGAACGCGACCGTGCTCGTGCTCGACGAAGCCGGCGAGCCGGCGGCGCGCACGACGACCGATCGCGACGGCCGCTTCCGCCTTCGCGTGCGCCGTCAGGGGCTGTACGAGCTCGCCGCGCGCCGCGACGTCGGGCCCACGCCGGTCGCCGAGCTGCCGGCGCCGCTGCGCGTGCCCGGGGTCAGCGCGGGCGGTCCCGAGCTCGAGCTGCGGTTGCCGTAGCGCGCCGCGCACGAGCTGCTCGAGAGCCGCCAGGTGTCGGGCAAGATCGTGCTGGTTCCCTGAAACAAAATCGCGAGCCCGGGTAACTTGGAGCGTCCCCGGCTCGCTCTCGTCGCGTCACCCGCCGCGGCGGGGAGCCATCCGCCCGTCCTCGCGGAGTCCCCGATGCTCGCTTGCCTCGCCCTCGCTGTTCTCCCTCAGGCGCAGTTCGCGCGTCCCCCCGTCGCCGTCGCCACCTCGTCGTACGCGCACCTGCCGGTGATCGCGACCGATGAGAATCTCAGCGCCGTCGCGTGGTTGGAGGGCACGAACGAGCTCCGCGCCTCGTTCTCCGACGGCCGCGGCGTCGAGTGGACGCCGACGATCACGGTGAAGCCGAGCCACCCGGCGCCGGCTTTCGATGCGGCGCTGTGCGTCGACCAGCAGGTCGCCGTGTTCGCGTGGCGCGATCGGCGTCACGCGGTGCCGCAGTCGATCGCCTCGACGCCGTTCGTGCGCACCTACGACGCTTCGAGCGGTCTCTTGTCGGCGGAGGTGCAGCTCCTGAACGGATTGCCGGCCGCCAACGTCACGACGGAACGGCCGATCGCCGCGGCGGTGCGCGTCGGATCGACGCTGCGCGTGCACGTACTCGTCCACCACGCCGTCTTCCCCGCGCCGCCGACCAACATGTTCGGCGGCCCCGTCGCGACCGATTCGCTGCTGCGCCTCTACACTTCGAACGACGGCGGCCACACGTTCCCGATCGCGCGCGACGTCGCGCACCTCCCGCTCACGGCGATCCTGTGGGACCTGCGCGTCGAGGCGGAAGGCGACGACGTCCACGTGTTCTGGACCGACGATCGCAGCAGCTGGCAGGACTACGAGGTGTATCACCAGCGCTCGAGCGACGGCGGGCTCACGTTCGACTTCCCCGTCGAGCACCGGCTGACGACGCATGCAGCGATCCAGGCCTTCGACGTCGACGTCGCGGGTTCCGTGATCGCGCTCGCCGTGAACGACACCGCGCACGACCCGCTGTCGGGCACGGTCTACTGGGATCGCATCGACACGCTCGTCTCCGTCGATCGCGGCACGACGTTCACGCCGCAGACGACGTTGCCGGGAGCGAGTGCGACGGACTACGCGTTCGCGTGGCCCTCGGTCGCGATCTCGAGCTCGGGCGCCGCGATCGACGTCGCGTGGCAGAGCGGCGGCGGCTGGACGACGCAGCCCGACGTCGACTGGTCGCGCAGCGTCGACGCGGGCGCGCACTGGAGCAGCGAAGCGCTGCTGACGGCGAACGGCGGGCACTATCCACGGCTGCGCGCTGATCCGAGCGGTCGAGCGCGCATGACGCTCTCCTGGGCACAGACCGACGGGTGGCGAGTGGCCGCGTCGCTCGACGACGGCGCGAGCTGGCAGCCGCCGGTCGAGTTCAGCGGCGACACGTTCACCACGGGCGGCGTCGGGCACATCCCCGCGTGCTGGAACTCGCGCTATCAGAACTTCGTCAGCACGTGGCTCACGGCCGCGGCGGGCGTGACGACGGTTTGGTCGGGCGGCGCCCGTCCGCAGACGATCACGCCGATCGGCTTCCAAGTCGGACCCGCGAGCCCGCACGTCGCGTGCGAGCGCTTCGACGACGGCAACTCGATCGCGTTCGTGCTCGCGTCGCTCACGCCCGGATCGTTCGCGCTGCCATTCGGCGACGGGCGCGAGCTCGGACTCGCGCCGGACGCGCTGTTCGCGGCGACCGCGAACCTCGCGGTGTCCGGCGTGCTCGCCGCGCCGCTCGATGCGCAGGGCGACGGCGCGACCGCGGCGCTCGCGGGCGCGGTGCTGCCGGCGGGTCTGCAGTTCTCGCTCGTCGGCGTGTCGTTCGACCTCGCGACGCTGAGGTTCGGCGACATCAGCGACGTCGTGACCGTGCAGCTCTAGCGCCTTTCGCCGCGCGCCGCGCGCGCGTAAGTGCTGGCGGGCCCGAGCTCGAGATTCGCTCGCCGCGGCTCGCCCGCCGCGATCGCGCCGCTGCGGTTAACCTGGAGGCCCGTTCGGCCCCCCAGACCGCGCCCACTCGGTCCCTTCGCGCGCTCCCCATGCTCGCTTCGCTCGTCGTCGCGTTCCTCCCGTTTGCCCAGCAGGCTCGTCCGCCCGTCGCGCTGAGCAGCGATTCCGATCCGCTCGGCGTCCAGCTCGCCAGCGACGAAGAGCTCAGCGTCGCGCTGTGGGCGAGCGGCGCATCGAACGTGCTGCGCCTCGCGTCCTCCGACGGCCGCGCGCTCGCGTGGTCGGCGCCGCTGACCGTGAAGTCGTCGACGTCCGACGACTTCATCGCCGCGCGCGCGATCGAGGTCGACGGCGACGACGCGGTCGCCGTGTGGACCGACGACCGCAACTACAAGCCGAGCTTCTGGCCGATCGTCGCGCTGACCGCGTTCGCGCGCCGCTACGACCCGGCCACGCACGCGCTCGGTCCCGAGCTCGTGCTCGCGACCGGCTCGCCGCCCGAGCTGACGACCGTGCAAGGCGTCGCGGTCGACGTCGCGCGCGTCGGAGCCGCGCTGCACGTGCACGTCGCGCTCGCGATCCAGGTCTGGTCGTTCCACGGCTCGCAGGCCTACGACCGCATCCTGTTGTTCACCTCGCTCGACGGCGCGGCCTCGTTCCTGCCGCCGATCACCGTCAACACCGGCACGCCGGTGCATCCGGGCGGCGTCGCGATCGCCGCGCTCGGCGACACCGTGCACGTCGCGTGGATCGACTCGCGCGACGCGACGCCGCAGATCTACTACCAGCGCTCGAGCGACGCCGGCGCGAGCATTGACTTCGCGAGCGACCGGCAGCTGACGAGCGGCGCGCACAAGCTCGGCTTCGCGATGGACGCGCAGGGCTCGACGCTCGCGTTCGCGTTCACCGAGCACATCCCCGACTTCACGTTCCGCGGACTGTCGGCGCTCGTCTCGCTCGACGCGGGCGCGACCTTCGGGCCGGTGAACGCGCCGCCGAACTTGAATCCGCTCGGCGACATCCCCGACAACCCGACGCTCGAGATCGCGCCGTCGGGTGCGAGCGTGCTCGTCGCGTGGGACATGCTGAGCGCCGGCGTGCGCCAGGCGATGCTGTCGCGCTCCACCGACGGCGGCCTTTCGTGGACGCCGCCCGGGCAGCTCTCGCAGGGCGCCGGGCGCTACCCGTCGCTCGCGGTGTCCGAGCCCGGGCGCACGCGCGTCGTCGCCGCGTGGCAGGACCAGGGGATCGCGCGCACGCGCGTCTCGCTCGACGAAGGCGCGACGTGGTCGAGCGAAGTGCCGCTGTCGGCGGGCCCGATGTACGCGTACGCGCGGCCGAACCTCGCGTGGAACGAGCGCTACCAGAACGCGATCGCGGGCTGGGCGAGCGCGAGCGCGCCGCACACGACGTGGGTCGGCGGGCTGCGGCCGCAGCGCGTGGCGCCGGTCGGTTTCACGCCGGGCTCGTCGCAGGTCGGCGCGCAGTGCGCGGGATTCGACGACGGCAACGCGGTCGCGTTCGTGCTCGCGTCGCTCGCGCCGGGTTCGTTCGAGCTGCCGTTCGGCGACGGACGCGAGCTCGGATTGACGGCCGACGCGCTGTTCGTCACGACGCTCGGCAGCGCCGCGCACGGTTCGTTCGCGGCCGTGCTCGACGCGAGCGGCTCGGGTGCGACGCCGGGCCTGGGCGTGCTCGCGCTGCCGGCGGGTCTGTCGCTCGAGCTCGTCGGGTTGAGCGTCGATCTCGGCACGCTGAGCTTCGGCGACATCAGCGACGTCGTGCACGTGCAGCTGTAGCGCGCGCGGCGCGCGCTGGGGAGCGCGGCGGGGCGCGGCTATCATTCGCGCCCCCCATGAACGCGAACTCGATGAACGCGAACTCGTTCCACACCGCCGCCGTGCTCGGCGCGGGCACGATGGGCCACGGCATCGCGCAGGTGCTCGCGACCACGGGCCTCGCGACGCGCCTGTACGACATCGCGCAGGCGCCGGTCGACAAGGGCCTCGCGCAGATCCGCGCGAACCTCGACAAGGGCGTGCAGCTCGGCAAGGTCGACGCGGCGGCGCGCGACGCGGCCGTGGCGCGGCTGTCCGGCCACACCGACCTCGCGCGCGCGATCGACGGCGTCGACGTCGTGATCGAAGCGGTGCCGGAGAAGCTCGAGCTCAAGCAGGACTTGTTCCGCAAGCTGTCGGCGGCGCTCGACGCGCACGTCTTGCTCGCGAGCAACACGTCGTCGCTGTCGCTGTCGAAGATCGCGGCCGTCGCGCGGCACCCCGAGCGCGTGACGGGCATGCACTTCTTCAATCCGGTGCACCTGATGAAGCTCGTCGAGGTCGTGAAGGCCGATGCGAGCTCGGAGGCAGCGGTGACCGCGTCGGTCGAGTTCGCAAAGCGGATGGGCAAGGACCCGATCGTCGTGCGCGACGCGCCTGGCTTCGCGAGCTCGCGCCTCGGCATCTGCATCGGCCTCGAGGCGATGCGCATGCTCGAGCAGAACGTCGCGAGCGCCGAGGACATCGACAAGGCGATGGTGCTCGGCTACGGCTTCCCGATGGGGCCGCTCAAGCTGACCGACCTCGTCGGTCTGGACGTGCGCCTGTCGATCGCCGAGTACCTCGCGCGCGAGATCGGTCCGTCGTTCGAGCCGCCGAGGATCCTGCGCGACAAGGTCGCGCGCGGCGAGCTCGGCAAGAAGAGCGGGCGCGGTTTCTATGCGTGGGATGCGAAGCCCGCCTCGTGAGCACTGGGCGCTGCCGCCGCGCACGCACGACGCGCTGAAGGCCGACGAACGCGCGCGGCTCCTCGAGCTCGTGCGCGACGTGTTGTCGCGGCCGACCGCGCCGTATGCGGAGGATCTGCAGGTACGCGGCGTGCTCGCGTTTGCCGCGGCGCGGCCCGGCATTCGCGCGCGGCTCGATGCGCACGGCAACGCGATTCTCGAGTGGAAGGGAAAGCGCCGCCGCGCGCCGCTCGCCTACAGCGCGCACCTCGACCACCCAGGCGTCGAGCTCGTCGGACGCGTCGGGCGCGTCGGACGCGCGCCCGTCGCGCGGCTGCACGGCGGCGTGCGCGCGACGGCCCTCGTCGACGCGCCCGTGCGCTTCTTCGACACGCGCGACGGCCGCGCGATCGCCACGGCGCGCGTTCGCACCGTGCGCGAGCGCGACCTCGAGCTCACCGACGTGCGCGGCGAGCTCGCACCCGGAGCGCCGGGCATGTGGGATCTCACGCCGGGCCGCGTGCGCGGCACGCGTCTCTTCGCGCGCGTGTGCGACGACTTGCTCGGCGCCGTCGCGATCCTCTTCGTGCTCGATCGACTGTGGCGCGAGCGCTCGGACGCCGGCCTCATCGGCGTGTTCACGCGCGCGGAGGAGACCGGCTTCGTCGGTTGTCTCGGCCTGTTGCGCACGCGCGCGCTGCGCCGCGACACGCGCGTGATCGGCCTGGAATGCTCGCCGCAGCGCGCGAGCGCGCGGCCGGGCCGCGGCGCGGTCGTGCGCGTCGGCGACGCGGCGAGCGTGTTCGATCCGGAGCTGTCGGACGCCTTGAGATCGGAAGAGC
>SCVU01000125.1 GCA_004296785.1 Planctomycetota bacterium | reverse complement strand
GAAACGAGGCGGCAGCGATTCTTCCAAGTCGGCGGAATCGACGCGGGCTCAGTACGCTCGCCGGTCAGCGCACGAGCCGCACCGCACCGACGTGCTCGAGCGCGATCGAGACCGCTTCGACGCCTGCGTCGTCGGCGAGCACGCGGATGCCGCGCGCGCCGATCCCGCACAGCCGACCGCGCACGATGCGCGCTGCGCTCTCGACCTCGATGCGTTCGCCGCGCCAGCCCGCGGCGCCGACGTAGTCGTCGTACAGGCTCGCGGGAGCGCGCGCAGCCTGAGCGAGGCGCCGCGCGACGAGCGGCAGGAGCTCGTCGGCCGCCTCCTCGGGCTCGCGCGCGCGCGACTCGAGCGCGAGGCTCGTCACCGCGCGCTCGGCGGCCAGCGCCGGATCGAAGCGCGTCTGCTTCAGGTTCACGCCGATGCCGAGCACGTACTGCGGCGCGGTCGGATCGAACGCACGCGCTTCGACGAGCAGGCCGGCGAGCTTCGCTCCGCGCACGAGCACGTCGTTCGGCCATTTCAGGCGCGCATCCGCGACGCCCGATGCGAGCGCGAAGTCGCGGACCGCAAGACCCGCGGCCATCGCGAGCGCGGGCGCCGACCATCCCGGCGCGGGCGGCAGCAGCACGATCGACAGGTACAGGCCCTCGCCCGGCGGACTGTGCCACGTCCGCCCGAGCCGACCGCGTCCGGCGTGCTGCGCGAGCGCGAGGTGCGCGTCGAAGTGGCGCGCATCGCCGCTCGCGAGCGCGGCGAACGCGCGCTCGTTCGTCGAGTCGACGGCGCCGTGTCGGATCAGGCGGAACACTTGGTCATTGTGCACCGCTGTCGCCAGCTCGCGCAGACCCGGCGTGCCGAACTCTCGAAACCACCGTCAGGAGCCGCGAGCCAAGCGCGGACGCATGCTACTCGAGAACGTCGGACGCCCCATCGGTCCGTTGCCGGCGAGTGGAACAGCTGCGTTGCGCGAATCCCTTAGGGGGGGGGTAGCATTCAAAGCCGTCCGAGAGACAGAGATGACCCTCAATTACCAGGAGGAAACCGTGCGACACATTCACTCAATCCTCGCTTCCGTAGTTTTGAGCTGTGCGTTTCTTGCGCCGACGCAACCCGTGGCGGCGCTCGCGCCCCCGCTGGGCGGCGACGGGATCTGCGAAGCGGATTCAGATCCAGACATCGGCCTCTGCCCGAACTGCTCCGCCTACATCGAAGTCACCGTCACCGACGGCTACTGCACGGACTGCCAAACGTCGACTCCTTGCACGTACGACTACAAGATCGCCTGGAACTGCGGGTCGCCGCTGGAAGACAAGGGCGCCGGCGAGCTCTTCTGCGGGCGCCGATTCGAAAAGCGAGTGCTCTGTGTCGCGTCAGGCGTCGCCTGGCTCGGAGTCGCTGTCGTGTGTGGCGGATGCCCGATTCCATGCGCGTAGCGCCCGACGCGCGCAAGTCCGAATATGAGCACCAGATCGTGGCTAACGACGCTCGCAGTTGCGGCAGTCAGCTGTGGCATCGGTTTCTGGTTCGGTCGACACTTCACGGCCGAGAGCGGCTCGGATGTTGTGCGGTCCACCACTCAATCGCCCGCTCCAGGAGGTGAGATTCCCGAGTCGGTCCTGACGACAGGTGTGGCGGTTCGCGCACCAGTCGAAAGCGATCCGAATGCGAAGGCGGCTGATGCAGTCGGTTCGAGTCCGGCGAGCGAGCCGGGCGAGACGATGTCAGGGCCGGGTGCGGCTACGGAGCCGGACCCGTGGCGCCCGACAGTCCCGCGCGTTCGCAACCTACCCGAGATCTTCGCCCTGAAGTACACGGGAGCGACGGCGGAGCAATTGCGCGCCGCGGCCGACAAGGTGCGCGAAGACCTCGGCCAGGCCAAGAGCCTCGCGTTCGATGATCGACAAGCTGCGCAGCAGTTCGTGCGCCGCAAACTAGTCGAGGGTGGCGTCAAGGCCGGCGACGGACCGGGGTTCACCCTCAAGACGAAAGCCGGAGACTGCCTGACGCGCGTGTTCAATGATGGCTCCCCGGACGGGGCTGGAGTCGTGTGGCTGCCGTTCGAGAGCTACCCCGAGATCTACTTCCTCTACGACGAGTGGAGCTGGCTGACGGAAGCCGCGTTCAAGGCTGAGCAGGCTTCAAAGCCGAGTAAGCACTGACACGACGGCTCTCGCGAAACTCGGCACGCCCATCGTTGCGTCGCGCGACCGCTCGAACGTCCTCGGATCCAGCGGGCAGCGCTGCTCCGCGATGTCGCGACCAGCGCTGGTACACTCCACGACCCCATGGTCGAGGCTCCGCGCACTCCGCGCCGCTCGAAACTGCGGCGCGGCTGCATCGCGAGCTCGATCTCGCTCCTCGTCGCGCTGCTGTGCGCCGAGCTCTTCGTCCGCTCGTGGATCGGCGCGCCGCGCGCCGAGCGCCGCCCGCTGCTGCTCGTCCGCGCGAACAAGACGCGCGGCTTCGAGATGGTGCCGAACCACGTGCACTACACGTACGAGCACGAGGTGCGCGTGAACTCGCTCGGTCTGCGCGGCCCCGAGCTCCCCGCGGAGAAGGGCGCCGAGCTGCGCGTGCTGTGCCTCGGCGACAGCCTCGTCTACGGCCAGGGCGTCGCCGACGACCAGACGATCCCGGCGCACATGGAGCGGCTCGCCGCGGCGCGCCGCCCGTTCCAGCCGTTCCGCGCGGTCAACGCCGGCGTGCGCGCGTACGCGACGCACCAGGAGCTCGCGCTGCTCGAGGAGCTCGGACCGCAGGTCGCGCCCGACGTCGTCGCGCTGTTCTGGTACCACAACGACTTCGAGGAGCGCGACATCGCGGCGACCGTCGCGAAGCTCGAGAAGAGCGGCCCGATCACGTTCGACGTGTCGGATCCGCTCGAGGGCTGGCTGCTCGTGCGCTGGCAGCTCGAGCAGGTCGTGCGCAAGAGCGCGCTCGCGATGGAGCTGTTCGACGTCGTGCGCGCGCGCACCGGCGAGCGGATGCCGAACGAGTTCTTCGAGGCCGGCTTCGGGCGCCTCGACGGCTACCTCGATCGCTTCGCCGCGTACGCGAAGCAGCACGGCGTGCGCGCGGTGTTCGTGCGCGTGCCCGATGCGCAGTCGATCCGCCGCGCGACCGAGTTCGACGCGCTCGACCACCGCGCGATGGAGCTCGCGCGCGCGAAGGGGCTCGAAGTCGTCGACGCGCTGCCGGAGCTCCAGCGCGACTTCGCGAGCGCGCCCGCGCTGCCGGTGATCCCGTACGACGGGCACTTCGAAGGTCCGGCGAACGCGTCGATCGCGCGCGCGGTCGTCGCGCTGCTCGTGCCGTGAGACCCACAGGCCGGGGCTGAGGGCGACGCGCCGATCGGCCGTGGTCGGGATCGGGAGCGGTCAGCGCATCCGCGGCCTCCGGTGTAGGATCCGTGCACGCCGTGCTCGCGGCATCGCGCGGACGTGCTCCGCGCGCACCGTTCCGCGATCGGTGTCTCGCATGCTCGCGTTCTCTCGCTCGTCGGCTCACTCCCTCCTCGCCTCCTTGCTCGCGCTGTGCGCGCTTCCGGCCCTCGGCGCCGCGCAACCCGGCGGCCTCTCGTGGACGCTCTCCTCCTGCGCAACGACCAGCGGTGACGAGATGTCGCTCCAGGTCTGCGGCTCGTGCATCGGCAAGCTCACGGCCGCGTTCGCGGACGTACCCGTGGCCGGCACCGTCGACGTCGACGTCGAGTGGTCGACCAGCGCCGCGTGCTGCCAGAAACTCGAGTTCGTCCGACTCGAGCACTTCACCGGTGCGTCGATCGGCGTCGGCGGGCTCGGCTCATCGACCGCACCGTCCTGGTGCGATCCCGCCGCGACGCCGTGCAGCGGCAACGCACACTTCTCGTTCGACGTGCACGCGCTCGACAAGCTGTGGATCCGGCTCACGTCGGAGACGGCGTTCTGCGGCGGTTCGACCCGCGTCGTCGTGAAGAACTGGAGCTTCACGCCGAGCCCGGCGCCGAGCCTGCACGCGGCGACGCCGAAGACGAGCTGGGACGCTGGACTCGTGACGCTGGACGGCGCGAACTTCGATCCGGCGATGCTGGTGCGCGTCGACGGCGTCGATTGCGCGGTCGTCGCGGCGACGCCGACGCAGGCGCTCGTCCAGGTGCCGGCCGGCGCGCCGGGTTGGTCCGAGCTCGAGCTGTCGAACGCGCTCGGCTCGGCGAGTTTCGTGCACGCGCTCCAGCAGCGGCCGAGCCTCGAGACGACGCTCAACCCGTTCGTGCCGGCGCTGCTCAGCGTGCGCATCGAGGCCACGAGCGCGGGCGCATACGTGATCGCGTGGTCGCCGCAGACGCTCGCGCAGCCGATGCCGGCCTGGCCCGACGCGTGGTACGGGCTGCTGCTCGATCCGGCCGGGCTGACCGTGCTCGTCGCGGGGTCGATACCGGCGAGCGGCGTCGCGCTGATCCAGTTCCCGATCCAGCTGGGTGGTGGACCGCACGCGGTCCCGGCGCAGGCGCTCGTGTTCTCGAACGAGCCGCCGCTGGCGAGCTTCACCAACTTGCACGTCGTGGAGTTCTGAGCTGCGTGACGCCGCGGTGACCAACTCGCCGCGGCGCGCTGCGTTGGCGCGGGCTCGCTTCCGCTTCCGGAGGACTCGAGCATGCGCATCACGAAGTTCGTTCCGTCGGCCCTCGTTCTCTGCGCCGTCGCGGCGCGCGCGCTCGCCGAAGACCCGCTGCCCGTGCGCGAGCTGACCGTCTTCAAGGACGGCCACGCGTTCGTGCTGCGCGAAGGCGCGCTGCCGCCCGGCGCGAACGGCCGCGTCGTGCTCGATCAGTTGCCGCAGCCGCTGCTCGGCACGTTCTGGCCGTACGCGACCGAGGGCGCGCGCGTGTCGTCGGCGATCGCGGCGCGCGAGCGCGTCGTGACCGAGCGCACGGCGCTCGACCTGCGCCAGCTCGTCGAAGCGAACCGCGGCAAGCAGGTCGTCGTGACCGACATCGCGAACGAGCGCATCGAGGGCATGCTGATCGGCATCCCGCGCCGCGACGCGGCCGAGCTCGCGAAGGCGGCGAGCGGCGCCGGCGGCCCGCGGCTCGATGAACCCGGCGCCCTCGTCGTCGTGCAGACCGCGAGCGGCTCGCGCGTGCTGCCGCTGGAGCGCGTGCGCGATCTCGAGGTGCGCGGGGAGCTCGGCGCGCGCTACGCGCAGGACGAGCTGCGCGAGCGGCTGACGCTGCGCGTCGACGGCGGCACGGCGGCGAGCCGCGTCGGCGTCGCGTACGTCGAGAAGGGGCTGCGCTGGATCCCGTCGTACAAGATCGACATCGCCGACCCGGCCAAGGCGCGCTTCGAGCTCGAGGCGACGCTGGTCAACGACCTCGTCGACTTCCGCGACGCGACCGTGCACCTCGTCGTCGGCGTGCCGCGCTTCGAGATGCAGGGGCTGCTCGATCCGATCGCGCTGCAGGAGGCCGCCGCGCGCGTCGCGGGACAGCTCGATCCGCGCGACCGCTTCTCGAACATGCTGTCGAACGCGCTGATGACGCAGAGCGCGTCGTACCGCGCCGAAGCGCCGACCGAAGGCGCGCCGCCGCCGGGGCTCGAGAGCGCGGCATCGAACGAGGATCTGTACGTGTACACGCTGCGGCACGTCACGCTCGCGCGCGGCGAGCGGCTCGTGCTGCCGATCTCGAGCTTCGAGCTCGGCTACCGCGACGTCTACACGCTCGACGTGCCGGTCGCGCCGCCGCTGGAATTCCAGAGCCAGTTCGACGGCGCGCGGATCGAGCAGCTCGCGCGCCTCGCGGCGGCGAGCAAGGTGCAGCACGTGCTGCGGATCTCGAATCGAGCCGGTGCACCGCTGACGACGGCGCCGGCGCTCGTGTTGTCGAACGGCCGCGTGATCGGCCAGTCGCTGCTGCACTACACGCCGGTCGGCGCCGAGACCGACCTCGTGATGGCGGTCGCGCTCGACGTGTGCGTCGAGAAGCGCGAGCGCGAGACGCAGCGGGATTCAGCGCCGGGGCGCTGGCGCGGACACGACTACCAGCGGATCGACATGGCGGGGGAGTTGAAGATCTCGAACAAGAAGAAGGAGGCGGTCGAGCTCGAGGTGCGGCGCACGGTGCTCGGGTTGGCGGACAGCGTCGAGGCCGGCGGCGAGTTCGTGCAGATCAGTCCGGCGGATTGGTGGGCGGACGAGCGGCGGCCCGAGTGGTGGTCGTGGTGGAACTGGCCGTACTGGTGGTACCACTGGAACGGGGTTGCGCGATTCGAGTGGAAGGTGCGGTTGGAGGCGGGGGCGGAGACGGCGCTCGCGGCGAGTTGGCACTACTACTGGGAGTAGGGGAGAGTGGGGGAGTGCGCGCTGCGCGCGCACTTGGGCGCGCGCGGACGCGCGCCCGACTCCGCGGCTCGGAGGGGCGCGCAGACGCGCCCCTCCGAGCCGCGGAGTTAGCTTTGAACGCGCGTTGAGATCGGAAAGAGCGTCGCGGGAGAACACGCCGGTCACGGGTGTGTCAGCGGGACAGAGTTCGCGTCGATTCCAGCCGTACGGAGCCCGCGTCGACTCCGGCGAGTTGGCGCGAAGTGAGGCCGCCTCGACTTGCGTGAACTCGCGGTAGCAATCTCACCTGAATCGAGGCGCGCTCCACGTCGAACGGCGTGTTCCGCTCGAACCGCGTGTCCCGCTCGCACGCCGCGTCCTTCCTCGACGCCCTCTTCGATCTCAACGCCCGTTCAAAGCAAACTCCGCGGATTGGAGGGGCGCGTCTGCGCGCCCCTCCGATCCGCGGAGTCAGGCGCGCGTCCTCGCGCGCCTCAGTGCGCGCGCAGCGCGCACCCTCCACCTCCACTACGGAATCAACCCTTCCTCGCGCTTCTCCAAGTGATCCTTCAACCGATTCATCACGTTCGAGTGGATCTGGCACACGCGGCTCTCCGTCAGCGCGAGCAACTCTCCGATCTCGCGCATCGTCAGGCCCTTCTCGTAATACATCGAGATGATGAAGCGCTCCTTGTCCGACAGCGACTTCGTCAGGAACAGCATCAGGTCGCGCCGATTGAGCTCGTGCACC
>SCVU01000124.1 GCA_004296785.1 Planctomycetota bacterium | reverse complement strand
TGCGAATCCACCGCGGTCCCGCCGCTGTAAGTGGGGACGCGAATCGCAGCGAACCACTGTGTTGATGCCGCGCGCTACGCGCGGGCTCACGCGGGAAGGTGCGAGGAGCGGCCGATCCACGAGCCAGAAAACCTTGCCGGGGTGTTCATCCCATCGGGTCCTCGCGGCATAGGACCGGTGCTCGGGCGCTCCCGCTCTCGCGGTCGGCGCGCGGTCTCCGGAGCTTCGGCGGCGCGGGCTCATTCGTCGGTGTCAACGAATCGGAGACCCTCGACCGTGAAACTCGTCCGCACGAGCGCAGCCGCGCTCCTCAGTGTGTTCCTTCCGTCCGTCCTCGCCGCGCAAGACCAGGCGGGCGCCGGCTTCGCGTTGAACGGGCTGCCGTACCCGGGTCTCGCCGTCACGTCGACCTTCGCCAACGGCGACGTGCTCGCCTTCGACGGGTCGTCGATCGCGCGCTACTCGGCCGACGGCACGCTGCTCGTCGGGTACGCGAACTTCCTCGTGCCGGTCTACCCGAGCTTCGCGACGCTCGATGCGACGGAGTCGTACGCGCTCGTCGGCGAGAGCACGAACCACTCGCTCGCGCGCCTCGACCTCGCGACGAGCACGCTCGTGCCGCTCACGACGCTCGTGTTCAACTACGACGCGGTGCAGCGCAGCGGCTCGAACTGGGTCGTCAGCGCCGCGACGTGCGGCGGCATCTCCTGCGGCAACAAGCTGTACACGCTCGACGCGCTGACCGGCGCGACCGTGGAGGAAGCGGACCTTTCCGGCCCGTCGGGTCCGGTCGCCGTCGATCCCGCGGGCAACGTCTACTACGCGAACCAGGCCGGCGCGAGCTCGCTCGTGCGCATCTTCCCCGCGGCGTCGTTCGACGCGGCGCCGGTGCTCGCCGACGCGGACGGCGTCGTGATCGGCGTGGGGTATGCGGGCAGCAGCGATCTGTTGTTCGATGCCGAGACCGGGCGGCTGTACATGGCCGAGAACAACTACCTCACCGGCAGCACGCGCATCCGCGCGGTCACGGCGTCGGAGGCCAACGCTCCGATCGTCGTCGACGCGCTGCCGTTCGGCTGGATCACGAACCTCGAGCTGCGCCACGGCGCGGACGCGGCCGTGTTCGCCGCGTATCAGCCCGCGAGCGGCGGCCGTCTGCTCTACAACAACACCGACTTCCTGAGCTCGTGGACGCGCAGCGAGGTCACGCCGCTGCGCCCGCAGCTGGCGCTGT
Organism: Planctomycetota bacterium; assembly: GCA_004296785.1. Lineage (GTDB taxonomy): Bacteria > Planctomycetota > UBA1135 > UBA1135 > GW928-bin9. The sequence continues at coordinate 5,052 of SCVU01000124.1, read as the reverse complement.
CGGGCCCCGGCGCGAGCGGCGCGGGCGCGCTCGGTCTCGACGTCAGCGGCGGCGTGCCGGGCGGCGTCGCGCTGTTCGCGGCCGCGCCGACCGCGTCGCTGCTGTCGGTCGAGGCGCCGTTCCCGCTGCTGAGCGCGGTGCCGCTGCTGTCGCCGCTCGCGCTCGCCGAAGTGGTCGTGCTGCCGGTGATCAACGGCCTCGACGGCCAGGGCGCGGCGTCGCGCGTCGTCCCGCACCAGGGCGATCTGCTCGGCGTGCTGACGGTGCAGGCGCTGTTGCTCGCGCCGGACCTCACGCCGTCGGCGACGACGAACGCGGCGAACCTGTAGCGCGCTCGGTCAGCGCTGCGCCGCGCGGATCGCGCGCGCGAGCTCGTCCGCCACCAGCGGGCGGGCCGCGCGCGCGATCCGCGCGTTGCCGTAGCCGGCGAACGAGACCGGCGTCGTTGCGTCGAGCGGGAAGTCGAGCGCGGCGCCGTCGGGCGCCGCGACGACGCAGCCCGCGGCGCGCGCGACGGCCAGCGCACCGGCGACGTCGTACGGCTTCGAGCTCGTGCCGGGGATCCGCGCGCGCTCGGCGACCAGCGCGCGCGCGTCGACGATCATCCGGTACGCGCCGAGCGAGAGCAGCGCGAGCTGGCCGGCGTTCGAGATGTACTGGTCGTCGAACGCACAGCGCAGCTCGAGCGCGTGCGCGCGCCGCATGCGCTCGAAGAAGCGCGCCTCGACCGCGGCGAGCAGCGGGCGCTGCGCCGGGGTGTAGCGGAAGAAGCTCCAGTAGCCGGGCGCGCGCGGGTCGAACGAGCTGCTCACGCGCAGCGGGCGGCGCTCGAGCGGACGCGCGCGACCGATTTCGTGCAGCTCGAGCGTCGGCCGCTGCGCGAGGCTCGACAGCCGGCGCCAGCGGTGCATCGCCGAGGTCGGCAGTTCCGACAGCAGTCCGCCGCTCACGTCGGCGAAGCGCGGCGCGCGCGCGAGCGGCGGCACGACCGCGATCGCGGTCCACGCGCTGCGCAGCCCGGCCGCGAGGTTGCGCGTGCCGTCGATCGGATCGATGACGATCGACCAGCCGCCGTGGTCGCCGTCCGCGAGCTCGCGCACGCGGCTGCGCCCGGGCCCCAAGTGACGCCAGCCGGTCTCCTCCGTCAGCACCGACAGCGGCGCGCGCCGCGCCAGGCGCGCGTGCCAGCGCTCGACCGCGCGCTCGCACGGCACGTCGAGCGCGAACGTGACGTCGCCCGCGCCGTGCGCGGCGATGCGCAGCAGCGCGGCGCGGCTCGAGCGCGCGAGCGACTTCGAAGCCAGCGCGCGCAGCTCGTCGCACAGCGCGAGCAGCTCGCGACGCAGCTCCGTCGGGAGCTCGCGCCTCATAGCGGCTGGCGGTTCGAGAAGCCCTCGTCGACGTGGTGCCAGTGCGTGATGCGCCGCTCGCCCTTCGTCCAGCACCAGTAGATCAGCCGGCGCTCGCGCACGCCCAGGAAGTCGACCAGCGGCGGCTCGACGCCCTTGACCTCGCCGCCGAGCTCCTGGATCCGCTCGCTGCACGCCTCCAGCGCTTCCTTCGCCTTCTGCATCTCGGCGATGTGCGCCTGGAACTCCGCGTGGTCCGGATTCTCGTCGTCTTGCAGCGCGTCGCCCCAGATCAGCTCGAGCGCGTTCGCGCGCACCGAGAGCTGCTTGAGCTGCCGCTTGTGCCGCTCGATCGCATCGACGAGCGGCACGAGCGCCGGGATCAACTCGTCGACCTCGTCGACCTCGAACACGCGTGGACCGACCATGAGTTCCAGGAAGCGCGCAACTCTAGCGCAGCGCCAGCTCGCGCGGCTAAGCTCGCGCGCCCAAATCTCGACCCGCCACACTCCGATCCCGCATGAGCTCCGTCCGCGAAGTCGTCATCATCGGTTCAGGCCCTGCCGGCTACACGGCCGCGATCTACGCGGCGCGCGCGAACCTGAAGCCGCTGCTCGTCGAGGGCGAGCCGCGCCCCGAGGCGCCCGATCTCGTCCCCGGCGGTCAGCTGATGCTGACGACCGACGTCGAGAACTACCCGGGCTTCCCGAAGGGGATCGCCGGCCACGAGCTGATGGCGCTCCTGCGCGAGCAGGCCGAGCGCTTCGGCACTGAGATCGCGATGTCGATGATCGAGGAGGTCTCACTCGACGGCCCGGTCAAGCGCCTCAAGTCGTCCGACGGCACGCAGTACGAGGCGCGCTCCGTGATCGTCGCGACCGGCGCGTCGGCCAAGTGGCTCGGGCTGCCGAACGAGACCTCGCTGCGCAATCGCGGCGTCTCGGCCTGCGCGACCTGCGACGGCGCGTTCTTCAAGAACAAGGCGCTGGCGGTCGTCGGCGGCGGCGACACGGCGATGGAGGAGGCGAACTTCCTCACTCGTTATGCGTCGCAGGTCACGGTGATCCACCGGCGCGACAAGCTGCGCGCGAGCAAGGTCATGCAGGACCGCGCGTTCAAGAACCCGAAGATCAGGTTCCAGTGGCACGCCGAGGTCGCCGACGTGCTCGACGTGAAGGCGGGCAAGGTGACCGGGCTCGCGGTGCGCGACACGCGCGACGGCAAGATCACGCAGCAGCCGTACGACGGGTTGTTCCTCGCGATCGGGCACGAGCCGAACACGAAGTTCCTGCGCGGCAAGCTCGAGATGGACGAGGTCGGCTACCTGAAGGTGCACGACGGCACGTACACGAGCGTCGACGGCGTGTTCGCGTGCGGCGACTGCACGGACAAGGTGTACCGGCAGGCGATCACGGCCGCGGGCACCGGCTGCATGGCGGCGATCGACGCCGAGCGCTGGCTCGAGGCGCAGGGGCACTGAGCGTGGCGCGCGCGCAGCAGGGCGTGTCGCGCGCGCAGCAGGGCGTGGCGACCGCGCGCGCGAAGCACGTGCTCGTCACGGGCGCCGGCACCGGCATCGGGCGCGCGATCGCGCTGCGGCTGGCGCGCGACGGCTACGCGCTCTCGCTCGCCGCGCGCACGAAGTCGAAGCTCGACGCGACGGCGCGCGAGATCGCGAAGGCCGGCGGCGCCGCGCCGCTCGTGCTCGCGCTCGACATCCGCGAGCGCGCCGCGGTCGACCGCGCGTTCGCGCGCGCGGCCAAGGTGAACGGTCCGCTGCACGCGCTCGTCGCCAATGCCGGCATCGGCGGCGCGAACGCGCCCGGTGCGAAGGATCGCTTCGCCGAGCTCGTCGCGACGAACTTGAACGGCACGTACCACTGCCTGCGCGCGGCCGAGCGGCACCTCGCGGCGGGTCCCGACGCGCGGCACCTCGTCGTCAACGCATCGGTGCTCGCGCGCATCGGCGTCGCGGGCTACACCGGCTACTGCGCGAGCAAGACCGGGTTGCTCGGGCTGGTGCGCGCGCTTGCGATGGAGCTCGCGCCGCAGAACGTGCAGGTCAACGCGCTGTGCCCCGGCTGGGTCGATACCGAGATGGCGCGCGAGGGGTTGGCGGGGATGGCGAAGGCGCTGAAGACCGATGTCGCCGGCGCGAAGCGCATCGCGATGCAGGCCGTGCCGCTCGGACGCATGAGCCAGCCCGAGGACGTCGCCGGGCTCGTCGCGTGGCTGCTGTCGAAGGACGCGCGCGGCGTGACCGGTCAGGCCATCGACATGAACGGCGGCGCGTTCATGAGCTAGCGCGCGCGGCCTCGAGCTCGCGCTCGAGGCTCGCCAAGTGCTGCGCCGGCGCGAACAGCGCGCGCGCCCGCTCGCGGCCGTTCGCGCCCAGGCGCGCGGCGAGCGCGGGATCGCCGAGCAGCCGATCGACGTGCGCGGCGAGCGCGTCCGCGTCGCGGCGCGGCGCGAGGAATCCGGTCACGCCGTCGTCGAGCCACTCTGGGATGCCGCCGACGCGGAACGCGACCACCGCCCGCCCGTGCGCCATCGCCTCGACGCCGACCAGGCCGAACGGCTCGTTCCACACCGACGGCACGACGACGACCGCCGCGCGCTCGTACAGCGTCTCGATCCCGCCCTGCGCGATCCAGCCCGAGAAGTGCACGCGCTCGCCGCACTCCGCGCGCGCCTTCTCGCGCAGCCACGCCTCGGCCGGACCCTGGCCCGCGATCACCGCGCGCCACGGGCGCGCGAGCTTCGACAGCGCCGTGATCAGGTAGTCGATGCCCTTGTCCGGCAGCGTCAGGCGCGCCGGCGTCACGATCAGCGGCGCCGAGCTCGCCTCGACGAACGCGCGCGTCGCACCGCTCAGCGCCTCGGCCGGCTGCGCGCTCGTCGCCGAGAGCGTGAACGGCCACACGCGCCGCACGCGCTCGCCGTCGATGCCCGCGCGCACGAGCTCGTCGCGCATGTAGTCGGAATTCGTGAACAGCCGCGCCGCGCGCCGGTGCGCGCCGATGTCGGCGCGGCGCCGCCACACGCTCTTCAGCGCGTCGCTGAAGCGCGGGTGCGAGCCCTTGTTGAAGCACACGCACGCGCTCGGGCCGAGGTAGCGCTTGATGCACTCGAGCCCGTACTTCGCCGTGCACAGCTCGCCGTCCGCGCGGTACTTGTTGAGACCCGGGCAGAACAGCGTGTGGTCGTGCACGTAGCGCGCGAACGGCGCGGCGTCGGCGAGCGCGTGCAGCACGTCGGTGCCGCGCAGCGTCTGCGCGAAGACGACGTCGGGCGCGAGCTCGCGCACCGCGCGCGTCAGGCCGCGCCGCGCGTCCGCCGTCAGCGCGCTCGCCTCGACGCGCGGGTCGACGTGTACGCGCACGCCCTCGACGCGCGCCGCGGGGTCCGCGGGGCCGGCGGCGCGCGCGCACAGCACGCTCACCGCGTGTCCGCGCTCGACGAGCCCGCGCGCGACGGAGAACGCGTAGCGCTCGGTGCCGCCGATCAGGTCCCAGTCGGGAATCGTGAGCAGCACGTGCATGCGCGCGCCGATTCTATTGCCGCGCGCGCGCCGATACACTGGGCCTCCGATGCGGATCTGCCTGGTCAGCCACGGCCTGCCGCCGTACGAGATCACGGGAGTCGAGAACTACACGGTCGCGCTCGCACGCGCGCTCGCGCGCGCCGGCCACGTGGTCCTCGT
>SCVU01000123.1 GCA_004296785.1 Planctomycetota bacterium | reverse complement strand
CGCCGGCCGCCCCACTGGTCCAGCTGACTGTGTGTCTTCTCGCCGCGTGGTCCGCGCCCGCGCGCCTGCCCGCGCCTCAGCGGTGCACGCCCGGCGCTTCGCAGCCCGTGCGCTCGACCCACTCGACGTACGAACGCGGGTAGATCACCGGCGCGGGCGCGCGCCCGTCGCTCGCGCTCGGCGCGCCGGCGCCGGATCCAGCGCTCGCCTTCGCCGCGCCCGCCTTCGCGGCCGCGCCTCCCTTGGCCGCCGCGCCCCCGCTCGTCGCCGTGCTCGCCGGCCCCAGCGCCGCCGTGCCCGACAGGTCGAGCACGTGCGTCGCGAGCGCGCGCAGGAACGCGCGGTCGTGCGAGACGAACAGCATCGTCCCTTCGAATCCGCGCAACGTGTCGACGAGCATCTGCTTCGTCTCGAGGTCGAGGTGGTTCGTCGGCTCGTCGAGCACGAGGAAGTTCGGCGGATCGAACAGCAGGATCGCGAGCACCAGGCGCGAGCGCTCGCCGCCCGACAGCACGCGCACGTGCTTCTCGATGTCGTCGCCGGGGAACTGGAACGCGCCGAGGAGGTTGCGCTTGACCGAGTGCGAAGCGAGCGGGAACTCGCGGTCGAGCGACTCCCACACGGTCAGCTTCGGATCGAGCAGCTCGAGCGCCGACTGCGCGAAGTAGCCGAGCTTCAGCGACGCGCCGAGCTTGACGGTTCCGGCGTCCGGCGCGAGCGCGCCGGAGACGAGCTTGAGCAGCGTGCTCTTGCCCGCGCCGTTCTGCCCCATCACGCACCAGCGTTCGCCGCGGCGGATCTCGAAGTCGAAGCCGTCGTAGATCGCGCGCTCGCCGAAGCGTTTGGTCACGCCCGCGAGCTTCGCGACGTCGTTGCCGGAGCGCGGCGGTTGGCGGAACTCGAACGGCACGATCTCGCGCTTGCGCGGCGGCTCGAGCTGCTCGATCTTCTCGAGCTTCTTGACGCGCGACTGCACCTGCGCGGCCTTGGCCGCGTGGCGCTCGAAGCGCTCGATGAAGCGCTCTTCCTTGCGCAGCATCGCCTGCTGGCGCGTGTACGCGGCGGCCTGCTGCTCGGCGCGGACCTTCTGCTCGCGCTCGTAGAAGTCGTAGTCGCCCGTGTACGAGGCGAGCGCGCCTTCCTCCAGCGCGACGAGCCGGCTGACGACGCGATTCATGAAATCGCGGTCGTGGCAGATCATCAGCACCGCCGCCTCCGAGCGCGCGAGCCACTGCTCGAGCCACACGATCGACTCGATGTCGAGGTGGTTCGTCGGCTCGTCGAGCAGCAGCACGTCGGCGTCGGCGATCAGCACGCGCGCCATCGAGACGCGCATGCGCCAGCCGCCCGAGAGCGCGCCGACGTCGCCATCCATCTGCGCCTGCGTGAAACCGAGTCCGTCGAGCACCTCGCGTGCGCGCGCCTCGATCTCGTAGCCGCCGAGCTGCTGGTACTCGCCCTGCACGACGCCGTAGCGCTCGAGCAGCGCGTCCATCTCGTCGGCGCGCTCCGGATCCGCCATCGCCGCTTCGAGCGCCGCGATCTCGTGGTGCAGATCGCCCAAGCGCCCGCTGCCCGCGATCACCTCTTCGATCGCGCTGCGTCCGCGCATGTCCGCGGCGTCCTGCCGGAACCACGCGACGCGCGCGCTCTTCGGCACGCTGACCTCGCCGCTGTCGGGCTCCTCTGCGCCGGCGAGCATCCGCAGCACCGTGCTCTTGCCGCTGCCGTTCGGTCCGACCAGCCCGACCTTCTCGTGCGGATCGAGCTGGAGCGACGCGTCGACGAGCAGCAGCTGCCGGCCGTAGTGCTTGTTGACCTTCTGGAGCGAGAGCATCGTGCTGGGGCGGCGCGCGGCGTCGAATGAGCGCGGGGGCGACCGTCGTGCGACGGCCGCCCCCGCATCGGGCGCGCGAGCGTAGGCTCTCGCGCGCCGCAGGTCACGCCTCGATCTCGGCTCGCGGCGCGCGCGCTACGGCAGGAAGTCGACCTGCAGTGCGTTCG
>SCVU01000019.1 GCA_004296785.1 Planctomycetota bacterium | reverse complement strand
CCCGGCCTTGAGACATTTGGCGCGACCAAGTTTCATCCGCAGTGCGTGCGAGGAGCGCGACTGTTCACTCGCACGCGTAGCTACGCATGTACACGGACTGCATGCAGCCGCGGCGCGAGAGGCTCGATACTCGACGCCGGCGGGGCACCGTACCCGCTCAAGCGCGGCCGCTGTCCGAGAGAGGGCAGGGCCGCGCTTCGCATTCACCGGCGGCCTCACGAGCTCGCGGCGACTACGGCGCGCGATGCAACGGCCAGTGTCGCACGCGAACGAATCGCACCCACGTCGCCTCGAGGCGCACGACGTCGACACGGTACTCGTGCGGCAGTGACGGTGCAGGACGCGACGCGGGGCGACAGCGCGAGCTTGAAGAAGACGATGGCCGTCGCGGTGCAGAACGTCGCTGAGCTCGCGAAGGATCCCGTGTGCGGCGAGAAGCTCTCGCCGCGCGCGCTGTCGACGTGGGTGGCGGACAAGGGCTACCACTCGAACGAGACGATGCGGCTGACGGCCGAGCTGGGCCTGACGCCGTACATCAGCGAGCCCGACCGCGGAGAGCGCCGCTGGAAGGGCGAGGAACTCGCGCGGCGCGGGACCTACGACAACCGGCGTCGCATCCGAGGCGAGCGCGGCAAGCGAATCCTGCGCGGACGCGGCGAGCTGCTCGAGCGCAGCTTCGCGCACACGCTGGGGACCGGAGGCAGGCGCCCAAGCCTCCGAGCTGATGCGCCGCGGGGTCCAACCACCGGACCCACCACGCGTGCTTGCGAGCCGCGCCGTTCCAGTTCTGGGACTCGATTCGTGATGCGGCACCGCACGTAAGCTGCCCACTAGACTTCGCTCGCGTGGTGACTACGTTGCACGCCGTAGTCCCCCCGCGAGCCCAGGACTGGCCACGTCTGGTCTCGCAACAGCGCTGCCGGGAAGCCTCCCTTCCTGGCACTAGACGGGCGCCGGCTGGGAGTCCGACCGCGCGGAACGCGCGTGCTCTGCGTGCCGGTGCCGCGGTTCGCAAGGTCGTTCCGAGGGAGCCATCACAACGCCATGCCGAGCCTGCTTTCCGCAGCCAGCGCCGAAGGCGTCGAGCGTCTCGACGTCTGTGTGGTCGAAGATGACCCTCACTCGTCACAGGTCATCAGCGACACCCTCGGCACTGTGGGCATCACCGTGCGTCTCCTGACGCGGCCGAGCCAGCTCTTCGAGCTGTTGCGGTCGATCTCGGTTCGCTGCCTTGTAGTCGACATGCGTTTGCCGGAGATGAGCGGGATCCAGCTCGTGCGCCGAGTTCGCAACCAGTGCTGCACGATCCCCGCGATCATGATCAGCGGCTTTGCGACGCCTCGCGTCGTGGTCGATGCGCTGCGGGCCGGCGTGCACGATTTCCTGGAGAAGCCGGTCGATCCGCAGGCGTTGATCGACGCTGTGCAGGAGGCGCTGCGGCTGCATGATCAAGCAGCCGCTACGCACACGCCCGGCGAACCGAGCCTCCTCGATGCCCTGACGCCGCTCGAGCTGGAGATCCTGCGTCACGTGTCGAGCGGCTTGGCGAGCAAGGAGATCGCGGTCAAACTGGGCCGCAGCAAACGCACCATCGACTACCACCGGGCCACGATCCTGAAGCGGTCGGGCGCGAGGAGCGTGGCCTCGCTGATTGGCGAGCTCGCCCGGCGCAGCGGAGTTTCGAACCCATAGCGCCGTGGCTCGTGCGCGACGCGCGCAAGCGGCGAGAAAAGTCCCCCTCGCGCACGGGTCACGTGCTTGGCCGAGTGCGCGAGGGGGACCCCCTAGTTACTAACGGTCACGTCACAGAGTGGCACACTGCTTTGACGGCGTTGGGACAGCTTACGCCGCCAGGCACTGGGAGTACGACTCGACCTCGATCTTGCAGTCGCGCGCGACGCGCAGCACGCGCGCCATGTCCCACTCGGGTGGCGAACGACGCTCGAAGCTCTTCAGCGCTTCCTGAACCCGATCCAGCAGTACAGGTGCCTGGTCCGTCGTGGCAACGAGCAAGTCGCCCACCGCCGTCGCCAGGTAGATGAGGATCAGGGGATCGCTTGGACTCGCCGTGCGGATCGCATCCGCAGCATGGTGCTTGGTGATGACCGCGCGCGCGCTGCTGGGCAAACACCAGCGATCTGCCATCAGCGCACCGATTTCGGCGTGCGTAACGCCGTAGCGGTTGCGCTCCGCGGCCAACAGCGCTTCGGAGTTGCTGGCAAAGCGAGTGAGCGCCAGCGAGTAGTACTCGGGGTCTGCCTTGGCCAGAGCGAACGCGCCGAGGTTGTGGAGCATGCCGAGGCACAGCGCCCAGTCCGGGGCAACGTCGAAACGCTTGCTCTGCGAAGCGATGGTGCGCGCGATGGCTCCGGTCCAGAGCGAGTGCTTCCACAGCAAAAAGAACACCGGCTGTTGGAGACTGAGCAGCGTGTGCACCGACGACGCAAGCACCAGCGTCGTGAATCGCACCGCTCCCACGCGGGTCAGG
>SCVU01000122.1 GCA_004296785.1 Planctomycetota bacterium | reverse complement strand
CGCTCGCGCTCGCGCACGGCGAGATCGCGACGTTGAACGCGATCTCCGGCGCGATCTCGCCGTGCGCGAGCGCGAGCGCCTGCTCGAGCGCCGCGACGTCGCTCGGGCCGGCCGAGGGCTCCAGCGCGAGCACCGCGGCCAGCCGCACGCCGTCGTCGCCGCCGACGAGCGCCGCGCGCACGGCGGACTGCGCGGCCGCATCGCCGAGCTTGCCGAGCTCCTCGATCGCCGTGCCCGCGACGAGGGGGTGCGGGTCGCGCGCGAGTTGCGACAGCAGCGGGATCGAGTCGCCGCTCTCGAGCAGCGCCGCGGCGGTCACGACGGCGACCCTCACCTCGGGATCCTTCGACGTGCGCCACTCGTGCAGTCGATCGCGCGCCGCGTGCACCGGCGCGAGCAGGCGCGCGGCCTTCTGCAGCGTCGGCAGCGCGTCCCACGACTCCTCGACGTCCAGGCGCGTGCGCGCGACGAGCGCGCCGCCGCGCACGGCCGGCGACACGTCGCGCAGCGCGCGCTCGACGCCCTGGATCGAGCGCTCGCGCTGCTCGGCGTTGCGCGCCAGCGCGAGCGCGGCCGCGCGGCGCACGTGGACGCTCGAGTGCTCGACCGCGCGCAGCAGCGCGATCTCGGCGCCCGCGAACGGATGTGCTTCCAGCGCGAGCGCGGCCTCGGTCGCGACGCGCCAGTCGAGGTCGTCGAGCGCGAGCTCGAGCGCCGCGCCTGTTTCGGCGTCCGCGTCGAGCGTCGCGAGCCCCTTGATCGCGAAGATCCGCGCGAGCGGATTGCCGCTCGACGCGTGCGCGAGGAACGCCGCGCGCCCGTGCGCGCTCGCGCGGCGCGCCAGCGCGAACAGCGCGGCGGCCTCCAGGTCGAGCGCCTCCGGCAGTTGCAGCGGACGCGCGCCGCCGCCCGGCGTCGCGTGCACGCGCTCCGACGTCGCGAGCGCGGCGATGAGCGCGCGGTCCGCGTCCTCGGCGCCGGCGTCCGCGCGTTTCCAGCGCGCGATGCCGAGCGCGGCCTCGATGCGCACCGCGAGGATCGGATCCTCGAGTGCCGCGAGCACCGCGGCGCGCGCGAGCGGATCGTCCTGCCGGCTCGCGGCCTCGACCAGCCGCGCACGCACGCCCGCGTCGGACGCGGCCGGGATCAGGCTCGCGAGGATCGGGCCGGTGCCCGGCTCGGCGCGCAGGCCGAGCGCGAACGCCGCGCTCGCGCGCACCTCGGCATCGGTGTCGGCCAGGCGCGCGCACAACAGCGATCCGATCGGCGGCGCCGGCGGCGGCGAGCCCGCGAGCTGCGGGCAGCGACCCAGCGCGACGCACGCGCGGGCGCGCACGCGCGGATTCGCGTCCTCGAGCAGCGCTTGCAGTCGCCCCGAAGTGTCGCGCGCGTCCTCGAGGCGCGCGATCTCGTCGAACAGCGGTCCGCGCAGCGGCTCGATCGCGCGGCCGCGCAGCGCCTTCGTGTCCGGCGTCGGCAGCACCGGCGCGACGACGCGCGCGGGCGGCGGCGCGGCGCACGCCAGCAGCACTGACGCCGCCGCGAGCGCGGTCCCGAACCAGCGGACTCGTCGACAGGAGCGGGTTGCGTTCATCGTCAGGGGCCCGGATCGGGAAGCAGGTGCGTGGGCGACGGCGCCGAACGCGCGTCACTATCGCCGTCCGCACCGCGGTGAGCCAGCCTCACGCGACGAATCGGCGGACCCGAACACGCGCGGCGTTTCCGCGATTCCTGCGAATCGGCCGCCCGGCCGTGGAACCCAAGCGCGAACGCCTGCCAGTCACGCGCCCAGTCACGCGCACCATCGCAACCACGGGAGTCGCTCCATGCTCGCCGCCGTCCTGCTCGCCAGCCTCGCGCAATCCATCGACCTCACGAAGCCGCCCATCGTCTCGCGCCCCGGCGGTCCGAGCGTCGCCTGCTTCGCACCCGGCGGCGATCTCGTGTTCCAGGCGCAGGGCCCGTCGATGGCCGTGCTCGGGTTCGGGCTCGCGGAGCAGTGCGCGTTCAACCCGGCGGCGCACGATGCGATCGCGCCGTCGGCGCTGATCGCGGAGGCCACGGCCGCGATGCAGGCGGACCTGAGCCCGCTCTGCGTGATCGCGTACACCGACGAGGAGGCGTACGTCGCGGGCGGGGACTGGGGACTCTTCAAGCTCGTCGGCGCGCAGGGCTCGCGCCAGCTCCTGCCGATCGATGGAGCGACGAGCGGCGTCGCGAACGGCCGCTGGTGCACCGGCGTCGCGATCTCGGAGGACGGGATGTACCTCGCGGCGACGTTCGGCGCGCACGACGACTCGCAGCTGCGCGTCTACCTGCGCAACGGGCCGCCGTCGACCGGGACGTTCGGCACTGGCGCCGGCTTCCAGTCGTGGTCGATCCCGCTGACGAGCGCGACGATCACGGACCCGAATACGACCGGCACGCCGCCCGCCGGCCTCGCCTACGACGTCGCGGTGAGCGGGAGCGCGGCCTACGTCGCGATGGGGAACTGCGGCGTCGTGAAGGTCGCGAGCTACAAGAGCAGCAGTGCGA
>SCVU01000121.1 GCA_004296785.1 Planctomycetota bacterium | reverse complement strand
GAACTCCGGCGAGCTCGCGCGGCTGCTGGCGGAGTTCGGCGTCGAGGTCGCGCGCATCGCGGTCGAAGGCGACGACGAAGGCGTGCTGGCCGCGCGCATCGCCGAGCTGTGCGCGACGCACGAGCTCGTGATCGCCACCGGCGGCCTGGGCCCGACGCTCGACGACATCACGCGCGAAGCCGCGGCGCGCGCCGCGAACGTCGAGCTCGTCGAGGACGAGCGCGCGCGCACCGACCTCCTCGCGTGGTTCGAGCGCCGCGGCGCGCCGATGCCGCAGCTCAACCTGCGCCAGATCCGGATCCCGCGCGGATCCGAGCTCGTGCGCAATCCCGTCGGCACCGCGCCGGGTTTCGCGCTCGAGATCGGACGCGCGCTGTTCGTGTCGCTGCCCGGGCCGCCGCACGAGATGCGCGCGCTGTGGCAGGACTCGGTGCGCGCGCGCGTCGCCGCGCGGTTCGCACAGCCGCTCGGGCGCGCGCGGCTGTACCTGTTCGGGATGTCGGAGAGCCGCTTCGCCGAGATCGCGGGTACGCGGATGAAGCGCGGCGCGGATCCGGAGATCGGCGTGACCGCGAGCGACGGGCGGCTGTCGGTGCTCGTGACGGCGCGCGGCGGCGGCGCGGGCTCGGCCGCCGAGCTCGACGCGCGCGCGCGCGCGGCGGCCGACGAGCTGGCGCGCGAGCTCGAGCCGCACGTGTACTCGCGCGACGAAGGGCGCCTCGAGCACCTCGTCGCGCGCGAGCTCGCCGCGCGCGGCGTCAAGATCGCGGTTGCCGAGTCGTGCACGGGCGGGCTGCTCGCCGGCGCGCTGACGTCCGTGCCCGGGATCAGTGCGAGCTTCGAGCGCGGCTGGATCGTCTATGCGGATCTCGCGAAGCAGAGCGAGCTCGGCGTGGCGCCGGCGCTGCTCGCCCAGCACGGCGCGGTCAGTTCCGAGGTCGCCGCGGCGCTCGCGCGCGGCGCGGCCGAGCGGTCGGGCGCCGCGCTCGCGCTGTCGACGACGGGGATCGCGGGACCGAGCGGCGGCAGCGCGGAGAAGCCGGTCGGGACCGTGTGGTTCGGCGTGCACTGGCGCGGTTCCACGCGCACGCACCTGCTGCGGTTCCCGCCGGGGGACCGCGAGCGCGTGCGGCGGTTCGCGACGAACGCGGCGCTGCATTTGGGGCTCACGGCGCTGCGCGAGGCGGGCGATTCTCGGAGTTGACCGAGGCTCGGGGAGCGGCTACTGTCTTCGCCCTCGCGGTCTCGATGACCGCATCGACGGCACTCGCGCTACCCCGTGGTGTAATCGGTAACACAAGTGGTTTTGGTCCATTTATTCTAGGTTCGAGTCCTAGCGGGGTAACCACTCTCGACGCCGCGCGCGGCGTCCGCGAATTCAGCGCCGAGCGCGGCGCCCGCCGCCGCGGCGCACGTGCTCGTCGCTCGCGTACCAGGCCTCGCGAGCTCTGACGAACGCGAGCTCGGCCGCGCTCGGCTCGCCGTGCTCGAGCTCGAGTCCGATCCCGCGCGCCAGCCCGGTCGCGCATGCGCGCGCGAGCAGCGCCGGATCGACGCCGGGCAGTTCGGCCACGCCGGCCTCGCTCGCGTTCACCCCGAGCTTGATCGACCCGTGGTGCAGCACGCGCCCCTTCTTGCGCCGCTGCGCGCTGCCGACGAGCTTGCGCTCCTCGAGCACGAGGTCGAGCGCGCTGGAGGCATGGAAGCACATCCCGGTGCCCGCGACGTCGGACGCCAGCGCGCGCGCGCCGCGCAGCTCGGTCCGCGCGCCGAACGCGGCGAGCGCCGCCGCGAGCGCCGCGTGGATCCGCTCGTACGAGCGCGCGATCGGACCGTCGAACGGCGCGACGTCGCCGGGCGCCGCGAGCGAGTACGTGAGCTCGCGCGCATGCTGGATCGCACCGCCGCCGGTCAGACGGCGCACGACGAGCGCATGCGCGGCCGCGGGCACGTCCTCGATGCGCTGGAACCAGCCGAGCGACAGCGCCGCGGGCTTCCACGTGTAGAAGCGCAGCGTCGGAGGGAGCCCTTCGAGCTCGAGCTGCGCTTCGTCGAGCGCCATGTTCGCCCCCGGGCTCCAGTCCCAGGTCTCGAGCAGGCGCCAGCGAGTCATCGGTCGGACGCAGTCGCGGCGCGCTCGCCGCGAGCCCGCGTCTAGTGCTTCTGCGCCGCGCAGTACGCGTCGTACGTCGGCGCGTCCATCAGCTCGTACTCGGCGAGGTTCTTCGTGCGCGGCTTCAGCTTGATCATCCAGCCGGCGTTCCACGGATCCTTCGACAGCACCTCGAGGTGCTCCTCGATCACCGTGTTCGACTCGATGACCTCGCCGTCGATCGGCGAATTGAGGTCTTCGACCGCCTTGACCGACTCGATCTCGCCGAACGTCTCGCCCGCGTTCACCACGCGGCCGGACTCGGGCAGATCGCAGTACACGAGGTCGCCCTCGTTGCCGGAGCACAGCGCGTTCACGGCGAAGTCGGTGATGCCGAAGATCGCGATCTCACCGTCGATCTTCACCCATTCGTGGGTCTTCGTGTAGCGGCGGTCGTTGGGGCGCATGGAGTGGGAGCAGTGCGTGGACGAGTGGGTGCGTGGGAGGGAGCGGACAGGCGCCTACTTGCGCGTGCGCGAGAAGAACGGGAGTTCCTGCACGACGCACGGCTGGCGCTTGCCCTTGATGTCGAGCTCGAGCGCGCGGCCGGCCGTGTCGTGGCCGAGCTTCACGTAGGCCGAGCCGATGTTCGTGCCCAGCGTCGGCGACACCGAGCCGGAGACGACGTAGCCGACCTTCTCGGCGCCGGCGTAGAGCTCGTAGCCCTGGCGCGGCGCGCGCGGTCCGCTGGTCGTGATGCCGACGAGGCGCTGGCGCGGCGCGCTCTTCACGCGCTCGAGCGCGGCGCGGCCGAGCCAGTCGCCCTTCTCGGGCGCGAACGAGATGCCGAACGCGAGCCCGGCCTCGATCGGGTTGTGCATGCTGTCGATCTCGTGCCCGTACAGCGGCATGCCGGCCTCCAGGCGCAGCGTGTCGCGCGCGCCGAGGCCGATCGGCGCGAGGCCGTGCGGCGCGCCGGCGGCGAGCAGCTCGTCCCACACGCGGCGCGCGTGCGCGACCGGCAGGTACACCTCGAAGCCGTCCTCGCCGGTGTAGCCGGTGCGGCTGATGCGCGTGCGCGGCAGGCCGCACACTTCGCCGAAGCCGAAGCGGTAGTACTTGATCTGCGCGAGGTCGCAGTGCTGGACGAGCGGTTGCAGGATCGCCTGCGACGCCTGGCCCTGCAGCGCGAGCATCGCGAGCTCGTCGCTCTGATCGACGACCTTGCACTCCAGGCCGAGCGCGTGCTCGCGCAGCCACTGCACGTCGACGTCGCGGTTGCCGGCGTTGACGACGATGAACACGTTCTCCTGCTCGCGATAGAGCAGCACGTCGTCGATCGGGTTGCCGTCGGCGCGGCAGAACAGCGCGTAGCGGATCGCACCGACCGGGATGCGCGCGCAGAAGTTCGTCGCGACCTTGTCGACGAGCTTGACCGCGTCGCGGCCCTGCACGAGCACGCGGCCCATGTGCGACAGGTCGAACAGTCCCGCCTGCGTGCGCACCTTGCGCACCTCGTCGAGGATCGGCCCGTACTGGACCGGCATCTCCCAGCCGCCGAACTCGACCATGCGCGCCCCGAGGGCGACGTGAACGTCGTAGAGAGC
>SCVU01000120.1 GCA_004296785.1 Planctomycetota bacterium | reverse complement strand
CCGTGCAGCAGGAACGCCGCGCCGCGCCGCGCGTCGACGGCCGCGCGGATCGGTGCGAGCACCTGCTCCTGCTCGTCGGTCAGCGCTGCCGGCCGCACGCGGCTCGCTCCGCCGCCGAGCAGGTCCGCGATGTCCTTCTCGATGCGCTCGATCAGCGCGAGCCCGTTCGTCGCGAGCGTCTCGATCGGACTCGTCCCGACGTTCAGCTTGCGGCACAGCTCACGCAGCTCGATCGCGCCGTCGAGGTCGAGCAGCGTGCGCAACACGCGGAACTGCTGCTCGCGCTTGTGCTCGAGCGCACCGAGCGCCGCCGCCGCTCCCGGCGCCGCGCGCACGACGCGCACCGTCCGCGCGTGCCGCCCGTGCTTGAGCGGGCTCGGCAGCACCGCCGCGAGCGCCTCGCCCCACGAGCACACGTACTCGTCGGCGATCCAGCGCGTCAGTCCGAGCAACGTGGCGTCGACGACGGGCTCCTCGTCGAGCCGTTTCGCGATCTCGCGCAACTTGGCCGCGCCTACGTCGGTCTCGCTGCCGACGTCGACGACCACGCCGATCTCACGCCGCGAACTGAACGGCACCTGCACGCGCATGCCCGGCACGAGCCCGGGCACGAGCGCGCTCGGCACGACGTACGTGAACTCGGTTCGAACCGGCAGGTTCAGCGCGACGCGCGCGAACTTCGCCCCGCGCTCGAGACGCGCGCGCGGCGCGTCGAGTTCGACGTCCGCGAACAATCCGGGCTGATGAGCGGTGCGGGGCACGGAGCGGCTCGCGGCACGGCGTTCATGCGCACGCGCAGGGCGTGGCGTGGCAACGCGGGCAACCCTGGCCGTACTTGCGCGCGGCCGCCTGCTCGAGATCGATGCCCGACATCGATGCGAGCGTCGTGAGCCACGCGAGCACGTCGGCGAACTCGCCCTCGAGCTCCTCGCGCCGGTTGCGGCGCAGCGCGCGCGTGAGTTCGCCGACCTCTTCGCAGAACCACATGTGCGTGCCGTGCAGTCCGCGCCCGCTGTCGCGCTCGAAGTAGATGTCGTGGATCAGGCTCTGGAAGTCGCGGATCTGCACGCTGGTTCCTCGATGGATACGTGGAGAGGATACGCTGCGCCGGCGCGGCGCGTTCAGGCCGCCGGCTCGCGCGACAGCACGACCAGCGAGCACTCGACGGGCAGCTCGGCGCTCCCGGCGTGCTTCTCGAGCTGCGCGCGGATCGCGTCGAGGCACTCGTCGGGCGACTTGGCCGCGCTGCGCACGACCGCGGCGTAGAACGCCTTCTCGCCGAGCTCGTTGCCCGCGGGATCCGGCATGCGCAACGGACCCGTCGTCGTCAGCACGAGCCGATCGCCGGGCTCGATCTCGATCTGCGAGACCTTGAGCGTGCGATCGAACACCGGCCCCTTGTCGAGCCCGAGCGCGATGCCCTCGGGCTGCACGGTGCGCAGCTTCCCGTCGCTGCTCGCGACTCGCAGCAGCGGCGCCTTGTGCCCGGCGCACGCGATGCGCGCGCGACCGGTCGCGAGCTCGATCAGCATGTACAGCGCGCTCACGTACATCCCGCGCCGCACGTCGCGGCCGAGCTCGTGGTTGACGCGCTTCAACGCGTCGCCGAGCTCGGTGCCGCGCAGCAGTTCCGAACGCAGGTACGAGCGCGCGGCGCCGCCGATCATCGCCGCCGGCACGCCTTGGCCCGAGACGTCGCAGACGAGCACGCCGAGCAACGCGTCGGAGGGCTCGATGAAATCGTGGAAGTCGCCGCCGAAGCGGTCGGACGACAGGTGGCGCGACGCGATGCGCCAGCCGCGCGGCGCCGGCACGTGCTGCGGCAGCAACGCCTCGCGCACGCCGGCGGCGAGGTCGAGCTCGCGCTGACGCACGGAGAGCTCCTCCTCGACCTCGCGCGCCTGCGACAGTTGCCGCGACACGCGTCCGACCGAGTGCGCGAGCACCTCGACGCTCTCGACCTTGCCCGCGGCCGCGCGCGGCCGGTCGCCGTCGCCGCTCATCTGGCGGATCCGCTCCATGATCCGGTGCAGCGGGACCTTGACCTGTTCGGCGACGACGAAGCCGAGCACGAGGCCGAGCCCGACGAGCGCGAGCGCGATCGTCAGCCACAACCCGGTGAACGCGCCCAGCGCGTCCTGCGCCGTGGCCGGCACGAGCACGCTGTCGGGTTCGCCGACGTACTCGAGCACCTGATACTCGTACAGCGTCGCCGGTCCCTCGCCGTTCCCGAGCTCGACGTTCGTCTTCGCGACGCGGTTCTCGCCGAGCCGGATCGAGTCGCCCTTGCGCTCGTACGCCGGCTTGCGGCCGGTCAACGGCAGCCCGTCGACGAGCGCGCGCTCCTGCAGCTCGAGTGCGATCGCGGCCGAGCGCGCGCGGCCGAAGTAGAACAGGCCGCCGGCGACCGCGAGCATCCCGATGCCGATCGTCAGCAGCACGCGCGCCGTCACGGACAGGCCCCCGTACCCGGAGGCCGTGTGGATGCCGTGCGTTGCCTTCTGCTGCGTCATGCGGGACCGGAAACCGGCGCGCGGTCAGCGAAACCAGACTTGGTCGGGGAACAGGGCGCGCAGCGCGATCATCGCGCCCAGGCCCCACACTCCGCTGACCACGTCGTCGAGCAGGATACCGTCGCCGCCGCCCAGGCGCTCCATGCGGCGCGCGGGCCACGGCTTCGCGATGTCGAACACGCGGAAGACGAGGAAGCCGCACAGGAGCGCGAGCCAGCTCGGCCCGCGCGTCCAGCACACGGTGATCAGGAAGCCGATCACTTCGTCGAGCACGAAGATCCCGGGGTCCTTCTCCTTCGCGTAGCGCTCGACCCACTCGCCGAGCGAACGGCCGACCAGGTACAGCACGACGGCGATCGCGAGCGCGAGCCAGGGGAACGCGGCGCTCGGCGCGATCGCCCACGCGATGGCGACGCCGCCCAGCGTGCCCACGGTGCCCGGCGCGACCGGCGAGCAGCCGAGGTACAGGCAGGAGACGATGCCGAGTTTCAGTCGATCGAGCATGCGAGATTCAGCGGTCGGCGCCGAGCAGGAAGCGCCGCGCCTTGAACGTGTACGAGAGTCCCGACGCGACCGAGGTGACGAGCGTCACCCACACGAGCACGCGCGAGGCCGTCGACCAGAACGCGATCTGATGGTCGGGCCACTCGAATGCGTGGATGCCGATCAGCGTGCCGATCGCGAAGCACTGCACGAGCATCTTGATCTTGCCGAACCAGTCGGCGCCGAAGCTCGTGCCGAGGCTCTCGACGTAGCCGCGGATCCCGGTGACCAGGAACTCGCGCGCGAGCACGACGACGGTGATCCACGCGGGCAAGTAGCTGCGCGACCAGTCGAAGCACGACAGGAAGATCATCGCGCCGCACACGAGCACCTTGTCGACGAACGGATCGGCGATGCGGCCGAACGCGCTCTCGAGCTTGTAGCGGCGCGCGATGTAGCCGTCGAGGAAGTCGGTCAGCGCGACGAGCACGAACAGCCAGAACGCGAGCACGAGCTCTTGCCGGCACGCGCGGAAGTCGCGATCGCCGATCTGCGCGAAGATCACGAAGACGCCGCACGCACCGAGGAAGCGCAGCGCGGTGATCCGGTTCGGCCAGTGCGCCAGGATTCCGCTCGCCATCAGGGCGCCTCGCGGCAGATGAGGTTGTGCTCGGCATCGACGTCGACGACGACGGCGCGCACGCGCTCGCCGACCTTGGCGCGCGAGCCCTCGATCGTCGCGATCAGATCGACCTCCGGCGCGTCGCTGTCGGGGCGTCCGACGACGCGCGTCGCGTGGCTCTCGTCGACCAGCACCTCGAGCGTCGCGCCGATGCGCGCGCGCTGCGCCGCAGCGAGCACCGCGTCGCGCGCGGCGAGCACCGCGGCGACGCGCTGCTTCGCGACGCGCTCGTCGACGCGGCCGCCGAGTTCGAAGCTCGACGTGCCCTCCTCCGGCGAATACGCGAACGCACCCAGCCGGCCGATGCCGTACGTGTGCACGAACTCGACCGCGGCGGCCGCATCCTCGTCCGTCTCGCCAGGGAAGCCGAGGAGCAGCGTCGTGCGCAGCGTGATCCCGGGCACCTCCTCGCGCAGCCGATCGAGGATCGCGCGCACCTGGTCGCCGCTGCCCGCGCGTTTCATCGCGCGCAGCACCGGCGTGGCGACGTGCTGGACCGGGATGTCGAGGTAGCGCAGCACGCGCGGGTGCTCGCGCAACAGGCGCGTGAGCTCCCACGGGAAGCGATTCGGGTACGCGTACATCAGGCGCAACTTG
>SCVU01000119.1 GCA_004296785.1 Planctomycetota bacterium | reverse complement strand
CGGGCTTCGTGATCGGCGGCCTGCTGTGCACGATCTCGAACGGCCTCGTCGTGTGGGCCGAGCTGCACGTCGCGTCGGGGCTGGCCGCGCTGATGGTCGCGACGGTGCCGCTGTGGATGTGCGTCGGCGAAGCGCTGGTCGAGCGGCGCATCGTCGGCGGCGCGCGGATGATCGCGGGCCTCGTGCTCGGCAGCCTCGGCGTCGCCGTGCTCGCGTGGCCGAGCGCCGTAGAGCCCGGCGTCGAGCTCGGCGAGTTCGGCCGGGCGATCCACCCGCTCGGCGCGCTCGCGCTGTGCGCGTCGCCGCTGACGTGGACCGCCGGCTCGCTGCTCGCGCGGCGCCTGCCCGCATCGCAATCGAGCCTGCAGTCCTCCGCGCTGCAGATGCTGTGCGGCGGCGCGCTGCTGCTCGCGGCGGCGCTGGCGTTCGAAGCGCCGTGGCAGACGCTGGCCGAGCCGCTCGCGCCGCGCGCGGTCGCGAGCCTCGCCTACCTGTGCCTGGGCGGCTCGCTGCTGTGCCTGACCGTTTACGGCTGGCTGCTCAAGCACGTGTCGGCGACGCGCGTCGCGACCTACGCCTACGTGAATCCGGTGGTCGCGCTGTGCGCCGGCGCGTGGCTCGCCGCCGAGCCGTTCGAGCCGCGCGCCGCGCTCGCCTGCGCGCTGATCCTGCCGGCCGTCGTGCTCGTGCTGAGCCGGCCGAAGGCCCGCTAGAGCCCTGCGCGGGCACCGTGGTTGACGCGGCGCCCCGGTCCCTCTAGATTCGGGACAGGGTTCTTGAATGCGATTTCCTGATGCGACGGTCCTCGGCAGGGTGCTGATCGCGCTCGTCGGCGGCGCGCTCGTGGCCAGCGCCGGCAGCAGCGCGGCTCCCCTCACGCCCGTCCAGATCGGCGGCACCCCCGATTGGAAGACGTGGTGCGCGTTCCACGACCAGTCGTACTCGTCCGCGGAGGCGTGCGTCGGCCCGGTCTCGATCTGCGCGTTCGGCCCGCCCAAGGTCGACTGCTGCACGCACTTGCACCTGCCGCTCAAGTGGTGGAAGTGCGACGCGGGCGGCGAGCGCCGCAAGGGGCCGCTGGTGAAGAAGTATTACATGCGCATCCAGGGTCAGTGCTTCCTCGACCAGTGCGTCGAGACGCCGGCGCTGCCGTGCCCCGAGCACTGGGTCGAAGAGTGCAAGACGCTCGATTGCTTCTGAGCGCCTGCGATTGCTTCTGAGCTCCTGAGGCCGGCGCGCTCGTCGCGATCCCGGACGCCGCGAACCTGAGCGCTGCACGGCTGCCGCGTCGCCGCGCTTCCTGCTAGGCTCCGAGCATGCGGCTCTCGGGCTTCGTCGCGCTCGCGTCCGTCGCCGCGGCGGGCGCGCTCTTGTGGTGGCTGCCCACGCGCACGCCGCCGCCGTCGCTGCCGCAGGTGTCGCTGCGCCAGAGCCTCGGCGCGAGCGACACGAGCTTCGCGCTCGAGGCCGGCTCGCGCCGCGTCGAGAACGCCGACGCGCCCGCGACGAGCACGGTGGCGCCCGACGCGCCGGCGCCGCTCTCGACGCTCGGTCTCGACGAGTGCACGTCGCACGTCGAGGCCGAGGCGCGCCGCGCGTGCCTCGCGCAGAGCTTCGAGCGCACGCCGAGCCTCGACGAGCTCGCGAGCTGGCTGTGCACGACCAGCCGACCGCTCGTGCTGCAGATGGAAGTGCTCGCGACCTTCGTGCGCCGCGCCGAGCCCGCGCAGGCGTGGACGTGGCTCGACGGACTGCAGACGCGCTGCGGTCGCCAGCAGGAGACGCACTTGTTCCAGGGCGCGCTGCAGCTCGCGGGTCAGGCGGACGCCGCGTGGCTGCGCGGCTTCGAGCGCTCGCTCGCGCCGGAGGTGCTGTTCTCGCGCGAGCTCGGCGAGGCGCCGGTGCAGGTCGCGGTGATGCTCGCGCAGAACGGCAGCGAGTACGCGCGCTTCGTGCTCGAGCGCGGCGGCTGCGGCGACTTCGGCGGCAACGCGCGGCAGATCGACCGCGCCGCCTCGTGCAGCCTCGCGCTGCAGCAGCCGGGCCAGCAGTTCTACGCGTACCTGTGCCAGGTCGCCGAGAGCCCGAATCTGCCGGAGGACTCGGGGCTCGGCAGCACGCTCGCCGTGTTCCTTTCCGATCCGCGCGCGCGGCCGGGCGGCAACGCGCTCGCGCCGCTGCTGCGGCTGTCGGAAGTGCTCGCGGACAGGCGGCTCAACCAGTCGGCGGCGCTGACGCTGTTGCAGCAGGTCGGTGCGGATGCGCCGCCGGGCGTCGACGCGGACGTGTGGCGCGGGCTGATCGAGCAGGCGCGCTCGGTGCTGCCGGCCGGATTGCGCTGACTCTGGTCTAGCTGGCTGTGCGGACCCCCGGGGGGTCCGACCGGAATTGGGGCACCAAGCCGAGCAGGTCATTCAGCGGCAGCAGCGACGCGAATAGGCCGAGCAGGCTCGCGGCCGATGTCCTCGGGCTCCGGTTGATCATCCGCCGCACGTAGTTGCGATAGACGACCCAGATCCACAGGTGCTTCTCGAGCTGCTCGCGCAGCTTCGACGCGCCCCAAGTGCGCCGAACGAGTCGCGATGCGCCATCGCGCATCATCGCGAGCGTCGTGTTGATGCGGAACAGCGGGTTGTCCAATCCGCGCGCTTCCTTCGAGGAGATCTGCACGTGCAGCAACTGCTGCGGCAGCAGCTTCTTCTTCAAACCCACGTAAGTTTTCTTCTGATCGGTGCGCAGCATCCCGGGCGCGCCTGGCGCGAGCAACGGCGCCACGTTCGCGAAGCACTTGCCGACCGCCTCGGTCGAACCGCTCCTGCGCCGACCTTCGAGCTCGACCATCCGCTCGCGCCGCTCCTGGTCCTTT
>SCVU01000118.1 GCA_004296785.1 Planctomycetota bacterium | reverse complement strand
CGCGGCAGGCGCGCTGGAGCGCTTCCGCGGGCGCCTAGAACAGCGTGTAGATGAACGGCGCGACGAACGGCGAGCTCGCCGCGACGACCAGCAGCGAGCCGATCGTCAGCAGCACGACGACCAGCGGCATCAGGTACCAGTGCCCGCGGCCGATGAACGCCTTCAAGAGTTCGCCGACCGTCAGCATCCGCGCACCGAGCTTGTACACGACGAAGCCGACGACGATCAGCACGAAGCCGATCGCGATGAACGGCCGGAACTGCGGCGGCACGAGGTCGATCAGCTTCGCGACGCCGAGGAAGATCGCGGTGACCAGCGACAGCATCACGCCGACGACGAGGAAGCCCTGGATCTTCGGCGCCTTCGGGTAGGTCGCGCCGTACACGAGGCTCAGCACGAGCCACAGGCCGAGCATCACGAACGGCCACTTCGGCATCCCGGCGGCGACCTGGTGCTCGGCCGCGATCTCGACCGGCGCGCCGCTCGCCTTCGGCAGCACGTTCAGCGCGTCGAGTTTCGCGGCGATCGCCGCGGCGAACGCGTGGTTGCCGTGCACGGTGAAGTGCCACTCGCGCTCGGTGAACAGGTTGAGGTACGCCGGCTGCGCAGTCGTGTGCGCGGCGCGCAACTCCGTGCGCACGTCGATCGACTTGACGTTGAGCTGGCGGCAAGCGTCGAGATAGAAGTCGACCGGCCGATCGGCCGACCACGAGCCCGGACCGACGCGCAGCACCTTCGAACCGAATTCGGCGGCGAAGGCGGGATCGACCGCCGAGTGCGACGGAATCGGCACGACCACGAGCTCGGCGCCGATGCGACCGCACGCGCGCTGCAGCGCGATCAGGCTGCCCTTCGCGCGCGCCTTCGCGTTGGCCATGAACTCGGGCTCGTCGACGAGCAGCGGCGCGAACTCCTTGCGCAGCTTCGGATTCCCGGCCACCGCGAAGTACTGGTCGAGGTCCTTCTTGCGGCACAGCAGGTTCGCGACCGCCGAGCGGTCCTGGATGCTCTTCGGACCCGGATCCTGCAGCACGCCGTCCGCGCGCTTGCCGTCGGCCTCGTAGCGCGGCTTGGGGAACTTCTGATAGTGGTCCTCGCCGCACCAGAAGATGTCGTTCTCGTACGGGAAGACGAGCACGAGGTCGGGCTTGTAGTCGGCGCCGTACTGATCGAGCCACGCGGCTTCCTGGTCGGTCGAGTAGCCCTCGGTGCCCGTGTTGATCACGTCGAGGTCGCGACCCTCGGCCTGCCACTTCTTCTCGAGCAGGTCGACGAACAGGTCCTCGCGCTCGACGGTGAAGCCGAGCGTGAACGAGTCGCCGAGCGCGAGCACGCGGTGCTTGCGCGTCTTCGCGCTCGTGCTCATCGGATCGTCGCGCAGGCCGAGCGCGTTGATGTCGAAGGTCGCCTCCCAGCCGTTGCCGTGGCGCGAGAGCGAGCGGTTGGGCTCCTTCGACCAGCCGAGCTGCGGGTCGAACTGATTCAGCGTCTTCGCGGGGCCCTTGCCGATCAAGCGCAGCCCGCCTTCGAAGACGAGCAGGAAGATCAGCACCGAGACGACGAGCGAGAGCAGGACGTTGATCGCGCGCATGGGGGATGTGCGTGGGTTCGCGTTGGTTTCGGGCGTCGCGTCGGTATCGCGCTCAGCTCACCATCTCGGTGACCGAGTCGCCCTCGTGGCGCAGCACGAACTTCGTGTCCGCGATCTTCTTCTTCGCGTCGGCGCTGACGATGAAGTTGTTGAGGAACAGGTAGTCCATCCCCGAGAGGCTGAACGTGTTGAACGCGTGGCTCGGGTCCTCGACGATCGGCTCGCCCTTCAGGTTGAACGACGTGTTCATGATCACCGGCACGCCGGTGCGCTCGCCGAAGCGGCGGATGATCCCGTGGTAGCCGGGGCTGACGTCCTTGAAGACCGTCTGCAGGCGGCCCGAGCCGTCCTCGTGCGTGATGCCGGGCAGCACCGAGCGCTTCTCCGGCCGCACCGGCGCGACGTAGAGCATGAAGCGCGCGGGGTAGTGCTTGGCCGCGTCGGGCATCTCGAAGAAGTCCTCCGCCGCCTCGACCGTCACCGACGGCGCGAACGGCCGGAACGCTTCGCGGAACTTGATCTTCGAGTTCATGATGTCCTTCATCTCGGGCTTGCGCGGATCCGCGATGATCGAGCGCGAGCCGAGCGCGCGCGGGCCGAACTCGAAGCGCCCGCGGAACCAGCCGCACACGTTGCCCTCGACGAGCTTCTGCGCGACGAAGTCGTAGAACTTCTCGTCGTCCTCGATGAACTGGTAGGCGATCGAGTGCTTGTCGAGGAACGCCTTGATCTCGGCGTTCGTGTACTCGCTGCCGAGGTACGGCGACGTGAGCACCGGTCCGCGCGGCTGCTCGAGCAGGTGGTTGTACGCCCAGTACGCGGCGCCGACCGAGCCGCCGTCGTCGCCCGGCGCGGGCAGCACGTAGATGTCCTCGAACGGGCCCTCGCGCAGCAGCTTGTAATTCGCGACGCAGTTCAGCGCGACGCCGCCGGCCAGGCACAGGTTCTTCATGCCGCCGGAGAGCTGGTGCAGGTGCGTGATCATCTTGAGCAGGATCTGCTCGGTCACGACCTGGATCGACGCCGCCATGTCGCAGTAGTACGGGTCGAGCGACTTGTCGCCGAGCTTCGGATCGCGCGCCGGCTTGCCGAAGTGCTGGCCGAACGCCTCGGTCAGCGTCTCGTCGCGCGAGTAGTGGTACGCGAAGTACTTCATGTCGTGCCACAAGCTGCCGTCCTCGGCGACGTGCAGCAGCTTGTAGATCTCGTCGACGTACTTCGGCTTGCCGTAGGGGTGCATCCCCATCAGCTTGTACTCTCCCTCGTTGATCTCGAATCCGCAGTACGCGGTGAACGCGGAGTAGAGGAGTCCGAGCGAGTGCGGGAAGCGCAGCTCCTTCAGGATCTCGATCTTGTTGTTGCGGCCGACGCCCATCGTCGCGGTCGACCACTCGCCGGCGCCGTCGACGGTGAGGATCGCGGCTTCCTTGAAGTGCGACGTGTAGAAGCTCGACGCCGCGTGCGACATGTGGTGGTCGGCGAACAGGATGCGCGAGCTCGGCAGGTCGAGCTTCTTCGTCATCAGCGACTTGATCCACAGCTTGTCGGTGACCCAGCGCTGCATCGACTCGCGGAACACCGAGGCCGAGCGCGGGAACGTCGCCATCGACGAGAGCAGCATCCGCTCGAACTTGACGAACGGCTTCTCGTAGAAGACGACGTAGTCGCAGTCGTCGAGCGTGATGCCGCCCTGCTTCAGGCAGAAGTCGATCGCCAGGCCCGGGAAGCCCGAGTCGTGCTTGCGGCGGCTGAAGCGCTCTTCCTCGGCGGCGGCGACGAGCACGCCGTCCTTGACGAGCGCGGCCGACGAGTCGTGGTAGTAGAACGAGAGTCCGAGGATGTTCATGAGCGGGAGGGGGCCGGCGGTCGGGGGCGGGCGCTGCTCAGTCCTGATGGCGCGCTTGCGCGACGGTTTCGTTGCGCGGTTCCCAACCGCTCCAATTCCCCTGCGGCCGGCGCTTCAAGTGCAGCGGGTCGGCGAACAGTTGGTAGAGGAGCGCGAACGGCCCGAGAACGACGTAGTAGAGGAGCGTCAGGAAGATCCGGGAGACCATGCTCCCGAAGCGCTCGGAGTACTCGAGAAGGGACTTCATCGGGCCGGTGAGGGGGGATCCGCGGGCGGGTGGCGCGTGTCCGGCGCGCGGCGCGCGCGCATCGGGGCGCAAAAGTATAGCCACGCGAACACGCCGCTGCCGAGCGGCGCGGAAACGCTTTCCGGATGGCCCGCGCGGCACGGCACGCGGACCGCGCGCATCCGGCGCGTCGGGAACTCACGCCGCGCGGCGCGCGCCGCGCCTCACTCGAGCTCGAGCGTGCCGCGGAACATTTCGGGCGCATCTCCGCCGCGTTCGAGCTTCCCGTCCGCGTTCTCGTCGCGCAGCACGTCGAGGTCGATGCGGCAGCCGCGCGCCTTGTCGTGGATCAGCAGCGCGAGCAGCACCGGGTCGGTGGCCGCCTTCACGCTGTCGCCCGGCGCGTACTCGAGCTGGCAGTTCACGCGCAGCCCGTCGAGGATGTCGCCGACCTGCAGGCCGAGCTTCTGCGCCGGCCCGCCGGGGCGCAGCGCGACGATGCGCAGCCGCCGCTTCACCGACGCGTAGGAGCGGCCGATCGAGATCGGGTCCGTCTTGAAGCCGAGGCGCGTGTACAGCAGCGCGTCGACCTGCGTCCACGGCTCGACCACCACTTCGCGCGCCGCTGCGTCCGCGCCCGGCCCGCGCAGCTTGAGCTTCGCGCCGCGCCCGGCCTCGAGCCCGACGCGCAGCAGTCGGAAGTCCTCGTCGCTCGCGACGTCGCGGCCGTTGATCGCGACGAGGCGATCGCCGTTCTCGATCCCCGCGCTCGCCGCCGGGCCGCCGGGCACGAGCTCGGCGAACGCGAGCGAGCCGAGCTGGAAATCCCCGCCGAGCCACGCGCGCGCGCGCGACGGCGAGAGCAGCGCCTCTTCGAGCACCTGCTTGACGCGGTCGACCGGGATCGCGAACCCGATGTTCTCCGCGCTGCGCTCCATCGCGGTGTTGATGCCGATCAGGTCGCCGTTGACGTTGAGCAGCGGGCCGCCCGAGTTGCCCGGGTTGATCGACGCGTCGGTCTGGATCAGGTTCGTGAAGCGCAGCAGCGTGCCCGTCTCCGTCTGCAGCGTCACTTCGCGGTGCAGCCCCGACACGATGCCGGCGCTGACGGTCTGCGAGCGACCGAGCGGATTGCCGATCGCGATCACGCGCTCGCCCGGCATCAGGTCCGACGAGAGCCCCATCTCGACGGTGGGGAACGGGCCGTCGGCCTTGATCTTGAGCAGCGCGAGGTCCTCGGCCTTGACCACCGACAGCACCTCGGCGTCGTACGTCTTGTCGTCGAAGCGCGGATCGAAGCGCACACGGGCCTTGTCGGTGCCGGCGACGACGTGCGCGTTCGTCACGACGTAACCGTCGGCGAACAGCACGACGCCGGTGCCCTTGCTGACGCCGCGGCCGACGACGCGGTCGCCGAAGATGTTGATGCCGCGCTCGACGATCACATCGGTCTCGATGTACACGACGGCCGGGCCGGCGCGCTGCACGACGCGGACCTCGGGCGTGATGCGCAGCGCGTATTCGCTGTTCTCCTGGTCCGTCGGCGTTTGCGCGCACGGCCGCGGCGCGAGAACCGGGGCCGTGACAGCCAGCGCGGAGAGGGCGGCGAGCACGCGGATCGACGTCGGCCGGAGCATGCCGGAGCTTACGCCGCGAGTGCCTCGACTGTGAGGCGCCGCGTCCAGCCGTCGCCGCGGCCGTCAGTCGCCGCGGCCGTCACGCGCCGCCGCCGTCAGCCGCCGCAGCCGTCCGGCGCGGCACCCCTGCACTCACGCCGCTGCGGCGCAGGGGGGAACTGGTGGGCCATAGAGGACTCGAACCTCTGACCTCTGCTATGTCAAAGCAGCGCTCTAACCAACTGAGCTAATGGCCCGACTTGGGGGCGGGGAGGATATGCGACGGGCCGCGCCCGGACAAGCGCCCGCCGCGCGCTCTCGCACCCGGCGTACACAGCGGTGCGCACGCGCCGCGCGCTGCGTAGACTCTTCGCCCTTCCCCGTCGAACCCTCCCCGTCGCAACCGGACCCGCGCGAGAACCCCAACGTGAAAATCGGCGTCGTCACCGAGATCAAGGCCCAGGAAAACCGCGTCGCGCTGACCCCAGCCGGCGCCGACCGGCTGGTGGCCGC
This sequence comes from Planctomycetota bacterium, assembly GCA_004296785.1. Classification (GTDB taxonomy): domain Bacteria; phylum Planctomycetota; class UBA1135; order UBA1135; genus GW928-bin9. Next base: position 1,588 of record SCVU01000118.1, on the reverse strand, counting down.
GGGACACCAGGTCTCGTTCCAGAAGGGCTGCGGCAAGAACAGCGGCTTCGACGATTCCGACTACGAGAAGGCCGGCGCGCGCGCGCTGCCCGACGCCGCGGCCGTGTGGGGCGAGTGCGAGCTCGTGCTCAAGGTCAAGGAGCCGCTGGCCTCCGAGTGGCCGCTGATGCGCAAGGGCCAGATCCTGTTCACCTACTTCCACCTCGCGGCGGATCGCGCGCTGACCGACGCGGTGCTGAAGACGGGCTCGCACTGCTTTGCGTACGAGACGCTGCAGGTCGGCCGCTCGCTGCCGCTGCTCACGCCGATGAGCGAGGTCGCCGGCCGCATGGCGATCCAGGCCGGCGCGAAGTACTTGGAGCGCGTGCACGGCGGCGCGGGCATCCTGCTCGGCGGCGTCCCCGGCGTGAAGCGCGCGCGCGTGCTCGTGCTCGGCGGCGGCGTCGTCGGCACGAACGCCGCGCGCATGGCCTGCGGTCTGGGCGCCGACGTCACGATCATGGACCTCGACCTCGACCGGCTGCGCTACCTCGACGAGGTGATGCCGGCGAACTGCCGCACCGTCTACTCGACGCCGTTCGCGATCCGCGAGCACCTCGTGCACGCCGACCTCGTCGTCGGCGCGGTGCTGATCCCCGGCGCGGCCGCGCCGCGGCTCGTGCGGCGCGAGGACTTGAAGCTGATGCGCCCGGGCAGCGTGATCGTCGACGTCGCCGTCGACCAGGGCGGCTGCGTCGAGACGTGCAAGCCGACCACGCACGCCGATCCGGTGTTCACCGTCGACGGCGTGCTGCACTACTGCGTCGCGAACATGCCCGGCGCGGTGCCGCGCACGAGCACGGTCGCGCTGACGAACGCGACGCTGTCGTGGACGCTGCAGCTCGCGAAGCTCGGCACGAAGAAGGCCGTCGAGACCAGCGAGCCGCTGCGCCTCGCCGCCAACGCGCTCGGCGGCAAGCTCACGTGCCGCGGCGTGGCCGAGGCGTTCCAGATGGCGTACACGAGTCCCGAGCAGGCGGTCGCCGCGCTCTGACGCGCGGTCTCCTGCGCGCGCCGCGATGGATCCGCTCGACGCCGCGCTGCTGGGTCTGGTCGAGGGCGTCACCGAGTACTTGCCGGTCAGCTCGACCGGGCACTTGATCCTCGCCGAGCGCCTGCTCGGTATCCCGGCCGGACCCGCGGCGGACGCCTTCGCGATCGCGATCCAAGGCGGCGCGATCCTCGCGGTGCTGTGGGCGCTGCGCGCGCGGACGGCGCAGCTCGCGCGCGGCCTAGCGGGGCGCGACGCGGCCGGACGAGCGCTGCTCGTCGCGCTCGCGGTTTCGTTCGCGCCCGCCGCCGCGATCGGGCTCGCCTTCGACGACTGGATCGAAGCGCATCTGTTCGGCCTGCGGCCGGTCGTCGGCGCGTGGTTCGTCGGCGGCGTGGGGCTGCTGTGGTTCGAGCGCTGGCGCCGCGCGCGCGTCGGCGGCCCGCTCGAAGCGCTGACGGTGCGCGCGGCGCTCGTGATCGGCCTGTTCCAGTGCCTCGCGCTGTGGCCGGGCACGAGCCGCAGCCTCGCGACGCTCGTCGGCGGCCTGTGCGTCGG
>SCVU01000018.1 GCA_004296785.1 Planctomycetota bacterium | reverse complement strand
CGCGAGCGCGGCAGAAACGAGGCGGCAGCGATTCTTCCAAGTCGGCGGAATCGACGCGGGCTCAGTACGCTCGCCGCGGCGGTACACTCCCCGCACGATGCCCCGCCACGACGGCCGCAGCCCCGAACAAACCCGCGCCCTGCGCTTCGTCCGCGGCTTCACGAAGAATGCACCGGGCTCGGTGCTCGCGTGTTACGGCAACACGCACGTCTTGTGCACTGCGATGGCGACCGACGGCGTGCCGCCGTTCCTGCAGGGACGCGGCAAGGGCTGGCTGACCGCCGAGTACGCGATGCTGCCGTCCGCGTCGGGCGAGCGGAAGCAGCGCGATCGCGGCGGCAAGGTCGACGGTCGCTCGACCGAGATCCAACGCCTGATCGGCCGCTCGCTGCGCGCGGTCGTCGACACCGCGAAGATGACCGAGCGCACGATCTGGATCGACTGCGACGTGCTGCAGGCCGACGGCGGCACGCGCACCGCGGCGATCAGCGGCGCATGGGTCGCGCTGAGCGACCTGTTGAAGCAGATGGAGCGCCAGCGCGTGCTGCGCGCGTGGCCGCTCGTCGCGCAGATCGCGGCGGTGTCGGTCGGCATCGTCGCCGGCGAGCCGGTGGTCGACCTCGACTACGCCGAGGACAGCAAGGCCGAGGTCGACATGAACCTCGTGATGCTCGGCGACGGGCGCTACGTCGAGATCCAGGGCTGCGCGGAGGCGCGCGCGTTCGACCGCGCGCAGCTCGACCGGATGCTCGCGCTCGGCGAAGGCGCGCTGCGCTCGATCATGAGCGCGCAGAAATTGGCGCTCGAGACGGCGGCGACGAGCTGAGGCGCGACGCCCGAGCCGCCGAGATTCCTGCACCGATGCGCGTCCTGCTGGCCAGCACGAACCGCCACAAGCTGGAAGAGCTCGCCGCCGCGCTCGCCCCGAGCGGCATCGAGCTCGTCGATCCGCGCTCGCTCGGCGCGCTGCCTTCGGTCGACGAGGACGCGCCCGATTTCGCCGGCAACGCGCGCAAGAAGGCGCTGTCGGCGGCGCGTGCGAGCGCGCTGTGGGCGCTCGCCGACGACTCCGGGCTCGAGGTCGAGGCGCTCGGCGGCGCGCCCGGCGTGCGCTCGGCGCGCTTCGCCGGTCCCGGCGCGACCGACGCGGCGAACAACCGGCTGCTGCTGGAGCGCCTGGTCGGCGTGCCGCCGCAGCGCCGCGGCGCGCGCTTCGTCTGCGCGCTGTGCCTCGCGCGGCCGGACGGGACGATCGTCGCCGAGGCGCAGGGCTCGGCGCGCGGGCGGATCCTCGAGGCGCCGCGCGGCGCCGCGGGCTTCGGCTACGACCCGCTGCTGTTGTTCGACGAGCCGGGGCAGCCGGGCTGCGGCAGCACGTACGCCGAGCTGACGCAGGAGCAGAAGAACCAGGTCAGCCACCGCGGGCGCGCGATCGCGCGACTCGTCGAAGCGCTGCGAGAACGGCGCGCGCGCGAGTAGAATCTTCGCCCCACAACGTGGACGAACCGTGGACCGCACTCACATCCGCAATTTCTCGATCATCGCGCACATCGACCACGGCAAGTCGACGCTCGCGGATCGGATCCTCGAGATCACCGGCGCCGTCGACAAGCGCCAGATGCGCGCGCAGTTGCTCGACTCGATGGACCTCGAGCGCGAGCGCGGCATCACGATCAAGGCCTCGGCCGTCACGGTCTGGCACGAGTACAAGGGCGAGAAGTACCAGCTCAACCTGATCGACACGCCCGGCCACGTCGACTTCAACTACGAGGTGCAGAAGGCGCTGCAGGCGTGCGAAGGAGCGCTGCTGCTCGTCGACTGCTCGCAAGGCGTCGAGGCGCAGACCGTCGCGAACGCGTACCTCGCGATCGAGAACAACCTCGAGATCGTGCCGGTGCTGAACAAGATCGACCTGCCGCACGCGCGCCCCGACGAGATCGTCGAGGAGATCGAGAACGCGATCGGCCTGGATGCGACCGACGCGCTGAAGGTCTCGGGCAAGTCCGGCGCCGGCGTGCACGAGCTGCTCGACCGCGTGATCGAGCGCATCCCGCATCCGACGGGCGACCCTACGCTGCCGCTGCGCGCGCTGATCTTCGACGCGGTCTACGACGAGTACCGCGGGATCATCGTGTACATGCGCGTGTTCGAGGGCTCGCTGAAGGAGCGCGAGGTCACGTACATGCTCGGCACCGACCGCGTGTACGAGGCGATCGAGATCGGGCGCTTCGCGCCGCAGATGAAGCGCACCGGCGAGCTGACGGCCGGCGAGGTCGGCTACTTCATCTCGAACATCAAGACGCTCGCCGACGTGCGCATCGGCGACACCGTCACGCTGCACAAGGGACCGAAGGTCGAGATGCTGCCCGGCTACCGTCCGCCGGTGCACATGGTCTACGCGGACTTCTACCCGACGAACAACGGCGACTTCGAGCACCTGCGCGAAGGCCTGGAGACGCTCTCGCTCTCCGACAGCTCGTTCAGCTACGAGCCCGTCACGTCGGAGGCGCTGGGCTTCGGCTTCCGCTGCGGCTTCCTCGGCCTGCTGCACATGGAGATCGTGCAGGAGCGCCTCGAGCGCGAGCACGACCTCGACATGGTGCAGACCGCGCCGACGGTCACGTACCGCGTGAAGATGGCGACCGGCGAGGAGAAGGAGATCCACTCGCCCGGGCAGTTGCCGCAGCCGGACAAGTACGAGGAAGTGCTCGAGCCGTACGCGCGGATCACCGTGATGGTGCCGAGCGAGTACATCGGCCCGATGATGCAGATCTGCGCCGATCACCGCGCGCAGTTCGTGCGCCAGGACCACCTGTCGGCGACGCGCGTGCAGCTCGTCTACGACATTCCGCTGGCCGAGATCATCTACGACTTCTACGACAAGCTGAAGTCGAGCACGCGCGGCTACGGCACGCTGAACTACGAGATCACCGGCTACAAGTCGGGCGAGCTCGTCAAGCTGCGCATCCTCGTCAACGGCAACGAGGTCGACGCGCTGACGACGATCGTGCACAAGGACCAGGCCGAGTACCGCGGCCGCTCGATCATCAAGAAGCTGCGCAAGGAGATCCCGCGGCACCTGTTCGAGATCGCGCTGCAGGCGGCGATCGACAGCCGCGTGATCGCGCGCGAGACGATCTCCGCGATGCGCAAGGACGTGCTCGCCAAGTGCTACGGCGGCGACGTGTCGCGCAAGCGCAAGCTGCTCGAGAAGCAGAAGGAGGGCAAGCGCCGGATGCGGCAGGTCGGCAACGTCGACATCCCGCAGAAGGCGTTCCTCTCGGTGCTCGGCGGCGGCGAGGAAGATGGATGAGGCGCACGAGCAGCCGCCTGCCCGCACACGACCCTGGGCACGCGAGCTCCTCGAGGCCGCGGCGCTCGCGGTCAGCGCGATCCTCGTCGTCAAGCACTTCCTGATCGAGCCGTACAAGGTCCCGACGCCGTCGATGCAACCGACGGTGATGGGCAGCGCGCAGGCCGGCGTCTTCGACCGCGTCGCGGTCGACAAGCTCGCCTACCGCTGGCGCGACCCGCGCCGCTTCGAGGTCGTCGTGTTCAAGGGGCCGTTCGATCGCTCGGCGAGCTTCGTCAAGCGCGTGATCGGGATGCCCGGCGAGTGGATCCGCATCCACGACGGCGACGTGTGGACGCGCGCGAGCGATCACGAGTCGTGGAAGATCCTGCGCAAGCCGCGCGCGGTGCAGGACGAGCTGTGGCGCGAGCTCGCACCGCTCGACGGCGTCGCGGAATGGGAAGTCACCAGCGGTTCCGGCGAGTACGCCGGCAGCGCGCTCGTCGCGCTCGAGGCGGGCGCGAGCGCCCAGTTCCGGCGCGCCTCGCCGTTCGTGCTCGACGATCACCTCGACGGCTATCCGGCGGCGATCCGGCGGCGCCTGCCGCCCGTCATGCCGCACTCGAACCAGAGCGCGGTCGGCGACCTGCGCTTCGAGGCGCGGCTCGCGCTGTGGACGGGCGCGAGCGCGCGCATCGAGTTCCACGAGGGCGAGCGGCCGCACGTGTTCCGCTTCGGCGCGACGAGCGTCGAGATCCTCGCGGGCGGAGGCGAGCCCGCGCGCGCCGAGCTCGCGGCGATCGGGTCGTCGCGCGAGCGCGCGATCGCCGTGCAGAACGCCGACGACCGCCTCGCGGTCTTCGTCGACGGCGCGCTCGTGCTCGAGCGCGACATCGAGGCCTGCGACGATGCGCGCACGTCGATCGCGCTGCACGCCGACGGCGGGTCGGCGGAGTTCCGCACGCTGCGCGTGTTCCGCGACGTCTACTACACGAACGCGTGGGCCAAGGTCGCCGAGACGCGGATCCCCGCCGGCCACTACTTCGTGCTCGGCGACAACTCGCAGGACTCGAGCGACAGCCGCGACTGGATGCTGTGGCGCTACGAGCTGCGAGACGACGGCGGCGCGCCGCGCGAAGTGCGCGCGCACTACCGCGGCTCCGAGCACCCGCGCTCGATCGTCGGCGGCGACGAGCCGTTGGTCTGGCTGCGCGACGAATGGGGCGAGCCGCACCTGTTCCCCGCCGCCGCCGCGACCGTGCTCCCGCCGGTCGAAGCGCCGTTCGTGCCGCGCGCGCTCGTCACCGGCCGCGCGCTCGCCGTGTTCTGGCCGCTCGCGCCGGCGCGCGGCATCCGGCGCTTCAAGTGGGTGCGCTGACAGCGCATACTGCGCGTCGGCACGCGCCATGTCCGATCTCGCAGCTGAAAAGAAGCACAAGGCTCCGTGGCGCGAGAACATCGAGGCGCTCGCCTCGGCGATCATCGTCGCGCTGACGTTCAAGGTCTTCTTCCTCGAGGTCAGCCAGATCCCGTCGGGCTCGATGCAGCCGACGCTGATGGGCAACCCGGCGACGGACGTGAAGGACCGCGTGCTCGTCGACAAGCTCTCGTACCGCTCGCGCGATCCGAAGCGCTGGGAAGTCGTCGTGTTCCAGCACCCGAACATGCGCTCGCTGACGATGGTCAAGCGCCTGATCGGCATGCCAAGCGAGCAGTTGCGCGTGCTCGACGGCGACCTGTTCGTGCGGCCGGACTCGAACAGCGCGTGGAAGATCCTGCGCAAGCCCGAGCTCGTGCAGCGCTCGACCTGGCGCAAGCTCGCGCGCGCGCCGTGGGGCGTGCCCGAGGGCCGCGTGTCGCTGGCCGCCGACGCCGCGCTGTCGTACGCGCCGAAGGGTGGCATCCTCGACCGCGTGCTCGACGGCTACGCGGAGTCGCTGATCCAGCCGATCGAAGCGGCGCGCACGTACGACATCAAGCAGAAGGGCATGGCGCTGTACCCGAACGAGGGCCACGCCAACGTCGCCGACCTGCGCGTCGAGGGCGAGTTCGCGCTGGGGTCCGGCGCGAGCGCGCTGCGCCTGGAGTTCCGCGAGGGCGAGCGCACGTACACGTTCGTGCTGCCGGGCCCGGCCGGCGCGGGCGAGGGCGCGCGCGTCGAGCAGCGCGACGCGAGCGGTGCGACGAGCGTGCTCGCGACGGCGCCTGGCAAGAGCCTCGCCGCCGGCGCCGCGACCCAGGTCGTCGCGCAGAACCTCGACGACGAGCTCGTGCTGCGCGTCGACGGCGCCGAGTGGCTGCGCGTCGACACCGACCACCAGCGCGACACGCGCTCGCACGTGCGGATCACGTCGAGCGGCGGCGCGTCGACCGTCGACGGGCTCGCGCTGTACCGCGACGTCCACTACACGAGCGAGCGCTCGACGACGGTGGAGTTCGACATCCCCGCCGGGCACTACGTGATGCTCGGCGACAACAGCCCCGAGTCCGCCGACGGCCGCGAGTGGCAGATGGTCGAGTTCGACGTGCGCGGGCCGGGGGGCGTCGCGACGCTGCGCGGGAACCTGCGCAGCACCGAGGAGAACCCGCGCTACGCGCGCGACCGCGACGGCAAGGAGCGGATCTTCCTGATCGACGAGTTCGGCGACCGCATGGACTTCGCGCGCGCGGACGCGTCGCAGAAGCCGCCGTACCCGAGCCCGTACGTGCCGCGCGAGCTGATCAAGGGCCGCGCGTTCTCGATCTTCTGGCCGCTGCGGCCGGACCTGGGCGTGTACCGCATCGGGTGGATTCGGTAGTACCGACGACTAGGTAGCAAGCCCGAGAGCGTAATCCGCCGATTCGCAAGGACCTGCGCGCGCGAATCCGCGATGCGGCGAAAGTGCGCTTGACATCGCGCCGCGCTCGATCGCGCCGCGCGACGCACTTCTCCACACGAATTGGACGGCGTCTTGGCGCGGCGGCAACGTTTGCGCGCGCGGCCCCGCGCGCGGCGGCGCGGATTCGCACGCCAGCGCTCCGCGCGGTGGAACCGCCCCATCTGCTTGCAGGTCAACGACCTGTGAGCTCGGCACCGCGCGGAAGTTCCGCTGCGCCCCGCGCCGGCCACCACTGCACGCTTGACCGCTTGATCTTGCCTTCGCAACCGGCCCTGCGGCGCTCGCGAGTCCCCACAAGTTATCCACAGGCGCGCGCGTGGTGTCCGGCCCCTCCCCCGTCGCTAGACTCGCGCGCCAACCCATGCAGGACAAGGACATGCGCTCGGAGGCGTTGCTCGAGGTCAGTGGGCTCGTCAAGACGTACAAGCGCCGCCGCGTCGTCGACGGCGTGTCCTTCCGCGTCCAGGCCGGCGAGATCGTCGGCCTGCTCGGGCCCAACGGCGCCGGCAAGACCACGTCGTTCCGGATGGCCGTCGGCCTGATCACGCCCGATGCGGGCAAGGTCGTGCTGCGCGGCGTCGAGTGCTCGAACCTGCCGATGTACCGCCGCGCGCGCCTCGGCATGGGCTACCTGCCGCAGGAGCCGAGCATCTTCCGGCGCATGGCGGTGCGCGACAACCTGCTCGCGGTGCTCGAGGCCCAGCCGCTGTCGCGCCAGCAGCGCCACGCGCGCGCCGACGAACTGCTGCGCGAGCTCGAGCTCACGCACCTGTCCGACGCGCTGGCCGAGACGCTGTCGGGCGGCGAGCGCCGGCGCCTCGAGATCTGCCGCGCGCTGGCGAGCGAGCCTTCGATCCTGCTGCTCGACGAGCCGTTCGCCGGCGTCGACCCGATCGCGGTCGAGGAGATCCAGGGGCTGATCCGGCGGCTGCGCGAGCGCGGCCTCGGCATCCTGATCACCGACCACAACGTCCGCGAGACGCTGCAGAGCACCGACCGCGCGTACATCCTGCACCAGGGGCAGATCCTGCGCGAAGGCACGGCGCGCGAGCTCATCGACGACCCGAAGGTGCGCGAGGTCTACCTCGGCAAGACGTTCGAGGTCGGCGCGCGGCTGAGCTCGGCCGAGGAACGCGCGCTCTCGTAGCGCGGCCGCGGCCGCGGCGCGCGCGCGGCTCCCTTGCCGCTTCGCGGCATCGCGGATACCCTCTTTCGCCCCGAATCCCGGGCGGACGGACCCGCGAAAGCGGCCGCCGCAGGAGCCCCCCTCATGAAGATCGTCGCCTGCATCAAGCGCGTGCCGGCCACCGAGACCCAGGCCAAGATCGCCGCCGGCGGCAAGGGCCTCGATCCGGCGGGTGTCGAGTACATGCTGTCGTTCTACGACGAGATCGCCGTCGAGGAGGCGATCCGGACGAAGGAGAAGCTCGGCGCCGGCGAGGTCATCGTGCTGTCGCTCGGCCCCGCCGAGGCGCGCAAGGAGATCGTCGAGTGCCTGGCGAAGGGCGCCGACCGCGGGATCCTGCTCGTCGATCCGAACTGGTCGAGCCGCGACTCGCGCTCGACGGCCAAACTGCTCGCCGCGAAGATCCAGGAGCTCGGCGCCGACATCGTGTTCACCGGCCGCGTCGCGACCGACACCGACAGCGCGGCGGTCGGCCCGATGATCGCGACGCTGCTCGACCGCGGCTGCGTGACCGACGTGGTCAAGCTCGCGATCGACGCGGCGGCTGGCTCGGCCGGCGGCGCCCGGGCCAAGGCCGAGCGCGAGTCCGAAGCGGGCATCGAGATCTACGAGGTCGCGCTGCCGGCCGTGTTCACCTGCCAGAAGGGCCTCAACGAGCCGCGCTACGCGGGCTTGAAGGGGATCATGGCGGCGAAGAAGAAGCCGGTCGAGGAGGTCGCGGTGCAGGACGCGCCGAACCA
>SCVU01000117.1 GCA_004296785.1 Planctomycetota bacterium | reverse complement strand
CGACGCGCACAGCGGGTGCGGACAGCACGGGGGGATGAACATCGAGACCTCCTGGCCACGAGGCGTGGAGCTCGTCGCCGCCCGCTGGATGCTCGGGGGGGCCGATCGGTGGCGGGGAAGACTCGATTTCCGCGCAGCGAGCTAGGCCAGGGTCCCGAGCAAGCTCGCCGCGCAGCGCGGCGCTTCCGACGGCGCGCGCGCGAGCGCGTCGGCCCCGCTGCGCCGCCAGAGATCCTCGGACCCATCGAACGCTGCGCCGCCGACGATCACGCGCGCCCGCGGCGCACCGGCCCGCAGCGCGCGCACGGCCGCCGCGATCGGCGCGCGGTGTTCGTCGAGCGTGCCGCCGAGCGCGACCACCTGCGCGTCGAGCTTGCGCGCGATCGCGACGACCTCCTCGATCGGCGTGTTCGCGCCGAGGAACACCGTGCGCCAGCCGGCGAGCTCGAACGCGCACGCGACGAGCTGCACGCCGATGTCGTGGCCGTCCCCTTGCAGGCTCGTCACGACGACGCGCGCCGCGCCGGGCGCGGCCGGTTGCGCGCGCGCGAGCAGGCGGCCGATGCACTGGCGCGTCACCTGCGTCGCGAAGTGCTCCTCGGCGACGCCGATGCTGCCGCGGTGCCACAGCTCGCCGATCTCGCGCTGCGCGTACGGCAGCACCTCGTCGAGCAGCGCCGCGGGATCGACGCGCGACTCGGCCAGCGCCGCGTCGACCTCGCGCAACGCGCGCTCCTTGTCGCAGTCGAGCAGCGCCTCGACGTACGCGCGCGCGAGCGGCGACGCGGCGGGTGCGGGCGGCGCAGCGGCGCGCGGCGCGGTCAGCGCCGCGCGCGCGAGCTCGAAGCAGCGGCTCAGCACGGGATCGGCGGCGGCCGGCAGGTGCTGCTCGAGCACGAACTCGAGCGCGTCGAGCGCCGCGCTGAATACGGCCGGATCGCCGCCGCGCGCCTGCTGCGCGTCGCGCAGCCACGCGACGTGCGCGGCGTAGCGCTCGGGCAGTTCATCCTCGAGCGCGGCGATCAGCGCCTGCAACTGCGCGCGGTAGTGGCGGCGCCACGCCTCGAAGCCGTCCGAGCCGAGCGCCCCCGGCGCCTGCTCGGCCAGCCGGGACGCGGCCAGCCCGGCGTAGCCGTCGGCGCTGGCGCGCAGGATCGCAGTGCGGACGGAGGAACCCATGGCGACCGGCTGTCTTCGCGTGACGGTACGGCGCGGACGCAGGCGGGCCAAGCTTCGCGCGCGGTTCCGGCGACCGCGCTGCATCCGCGGCCGGGTCGCGATCGAAGTCCGCTGCCGTGGGAGCCGCCCCGGTCCAGTGGATGCTCGTCGGCGCGACGAGCTGCAGCGCCGTCATGGCCGGCGTCTGGGCGTTCGCGCGCGCGCGGCGCAACGCCGGCTGGGTCGACCTGGCCTGGACGCTGTGCGTCGGCGCGCTGGGCGTCGGCTACGCGCTCGCCGGCAGCGGCTGGGCGCCGCGGCGCGCACTGCTCGCCGCGCTGATCGGCGCGTGGTCGCTGCGGCTGGCCGCGCACCTGTACGCGCGGCTGCGCCGCGAGCCCGAGGACGGGCGCTACGCGTGGATGCGCGAACAGCGCGGCGCGGGTTTCGACCGCGCGATGTTCGGCCTCTTCCAGGCGCAGGCGCTCGTCGCCGTGCTGCTGTCGGTCG
>SCVU01000017.1 GCA_004296785.1 Planctomycetota bacterium | reverse complement strand
CCTCGCCGTGCAACCGCGCGACGAAGCCCTGGCCGAGCTGCTTCGGCTCGAGCTTGCGCTCGCGCGCCGTTTTCGACGAGCGCAGGATCTCCGCGCGCACCTCGACCAGCACCGGCCACCACACCGGCGCGAACAGTGCAGCGAGGAACAGCTTGATCGCCGCACCGAGCCAGGGGAGATCCGCGAGCGACGGCATCGAGAGGCCGCATCGTCCGGCGCCGCACCCGCGCTTGAATCGCGCGGCCGTTCTCGCACTGGAACGCGCGCTAGAACGTGCGGCGCGCGCCGCGGCGGCCGCGCGAGCGCACCAGCGGACCGCCGCGCATCTCCGACACGAGCGTGTTGGCGTGCTTGGGCCGCGCTTGGATCATCTTGTCGAGCTCCGCGCCCGCCGGCGGCTTGCCGAACAGCCCGCCCTCGCGCCACAGCGCCGTGTTGAGGTCGTGGTAGATCGCCTTCAGCACCGGCCACCAGAACGGCGCCAGCACGACCAGGATCAGCACCTTGATCCACGTGCTGAACCCGGACGAAGTGTCCTTGGCCAGCAGGAAGAGCGCGGACAGGCAGGGCGCGGGAAACACGGGCTCCATCGTAGACGCAGCGCGGCGCGCGCGGACGTGGAAATGTGTTCCGGCCGCGCGCGAGCGGACGGCTACGAACTCGCCGCGCGCTGGTCGACCGCCGGCCGCGGCGCCTCGCGCTCGCTGCCGCAGCGCTGGCAGCGATCGAAGTAGCGCACCGCGGCGGCGTCCGCATGCGTCGGCGGATCGCTCGGCACGAGCACGACGCCGTCCTTGGTCGTGTTCCAGCGCGGCTGCGGCGCCGCGGTGTGCGCGACCCACGTGTGGCCGAACAAGCTGCAGAAGAAATTCATGGCGGAGTGGACGCGGAGCCTTATACCACTCGGCGCGATGGCGAGTCCACGAGGCCCGGTGCGCGAGATCGACGCCGCGCTCGCGCGGCTCGCCGCGGGCGAGCCCGTCGCGTTCCCGACCGAGACGGTGTACGGGCTCGGCGCGCGCCTCGATTCGGAGCGCGGCATCGCGCGCGTGTACGAGCTCAAGGCTCGGCCGCGTTCGCACCCGCTGATCGCGCACCTCGGCGCGGCGCGCGAGCTCGCGGACTACACGCGCGAAGCGCCGCCGCTCGCCTGGCTGCTTGCCGAGCGCTACTGGCCGGGCCCGCTGACGCTGATCCTGCGGCGCTCGGCGCGCGTGCCGGACAGCGTGACCGGCGGACAGGACACCGTCGGCGTGCGCGTGCCCGCGCACCCGCTCGCGCTCGAGCTGATCGCGCGCGCCGGCGTGCCGCTCGCCGCGCCGAGCGCGAATCGGTTCCAACAGCTGTCGCCGACGCGCGCCGAACACGTGCGTGCAGCGTTCGGCGACGAAGTCTGCGTGCTCGACGGCGGCGCGTCGAGCGGCGGCATCGAGTCGACGATTCTCGATCTGTCCGGCGCGGCGCCGCGCCTGCTGCGGCCGGGGCTCGTCACGCGCGAGGAGCTCGAGCTCGTGTGTGGACCGCTGGCGAGCGCCGACGCGAGCGCGCCGCGCGCGAGCGGTTCGCATCCGCTGCACTATGCGCCGCGCGCGCGCGTCGAGCTCGTCGATGCGAGCGCGTGGCGGCACGCGCTCGAGGCGTCGCGCGAGCGCGCGGCCGCGCTCGTGCCGCACGAGCTCGCCGCCGAAGTGCCGGCCGCGCTCGCGAGCTCCGTCACCGTGCTGCCGGCCGACCTCGCCGCGGCCGCGCGCGCGCTGTACGCCGCGCTGCACGAGCTCGACGCGCGCGGCTACGCGCGCATCTTCGTCGTGCTGCCGCCCGAGCGCGCGCTCGGCGCCGCGATCGCCGATCGATTGCGCCGCGCGGCGGGCCGCGGCGACGCGGTCTAGCAGCCGAACTCGGCGAGCAGCGCGAGCCACGCCGCCGCCTCGCGCTCGGGTGCGAAGCGCGGCGCGAGCTCGGCGCTGCGTCTGCGCAACAGCTCGTCGAGGATGTCGCTGCGGTCGAGCCGCTCGAGCAGATCGGCGAGCCCGGCTTCGTCGCCGACGTCGAAGAGCCCGGGGTGATCCGCGCCGAGCTGGCCGACGGCGCCTTCGATGCGCGTCGCGAGGATCGGCACGCCGCTGACGATCGCCTCGGCGACCGCGTTCGAGCCGCCTTCGGCCGTGCTCGTCTGCACGAAAGCGTGCGCTTGTCGCAGCAGCATCAGCGCCTGCGCGCGGCGGACTCCGCTGCGCCAGTGGTAGCGCCGGTTGGCCGCCGTCTCACGGCGCGCTTCCTCGGCCAACGCCGCGTCCAACGCGTCGCCGAAGTGGAACAGCTCCCAGCGCGAGCGGCTCGGCAGCCGGCGCAATGCGCGCGCTGCGAGCAGCGGATCCTTGACCGCGCGCAAGTGCGCGAGCTGCACGGCGAAGAGCTTGCTGCCGCGCGGAGTCGACGCGGTCGGGTACGGACGCGCCGACTGCAGGATCACGCGCGCCTTCGCGCGCAGCGGCGGGGGAAGCGCGAGCAACGCGCGCTCCTGCAGCGCGACGACGCGCGTCGCCGCGGCGAGCGTCACGGGCTCGAGCGCGTCGCCGTACACGTCGGTCCCGGTCAGCACGACGACCAGCGGCGCTGCGCCGCGCTCGGAGCACCAACGCGCCGCGACCTCCGCGCACTTGTGCGCGTGCAGCGCGATCAGCACGTCGGCGCGCGCGTCGATCGCCTCGCCCGGACCGCGCACGCGGACCGCGCGGCCGAAGCGCCGCAGCAGGGCCGCGATCCGCAACGCCGTGACGCGGTTGCCGGTGTGCGCGTGCCGCGCCGCAGGCGTCCAGATCGCGATGCGCGCCGGCATGGGCGCGAGCATGCACGCCGCGCGGCGGCGGGGAAAGGGCGCGCGACAGTCCGGCCCGGGGCAGACTAGAATCCGCGGCCCCGTGACGCCCGCACCTGCCATGACGCCTGACCGAGCCGAGAGCGGATCCGCAGAGGCTCCGCGAGTGGTGATCGCCCCGTCGCTCTTGTCCTGCGACTTCGCGCGCCTGGCCGAGGAGGTCGCGCGCGTCGAGGCCTGCGGCGCCGACTGGCTGCACGTCGACGTGATGGACGGCCACTTCGTGCCGAACCTGACGCTCGGTCCGCCGGTCGTCGCGGCGATTGCGAAGGTCGCCAAGGCGCCGCTCGACGTGCACCTGATGATCGAAGAGCCGCTGCGCTACGCGAAGGACTACGCGCAGGCCGGCGCGCACGTGCTGACGTTCCACGCCGAGGTCGCCGAAGGGCCGGGCACCGGTTGGAAGCGGCCGGGCGCGAAGGAGATCGCCGCCGGCTTCCGCGCCGCG
>SCVU01000116.1 GCA_004296785.1 Planctomycetota bacterium | reverse complement strand
GCTGTCGGCGGGCGGCATGCGCTCGTCCGGGTCCGCGTGCGCGACGCGCTGCAGCAGCAGCGAGTTCGCCGGATCGCCGGGCGCGATCGCGCGGCCGCGCTTGCGCTCGGCCGTCGCGTCGTCGAACTCGTCGAGGCGCAGCTTGGCCTCGCGCGAGCCGAGGTCGGGCCCGTGGCAGCGGAAGCAGCGGTCGGACAGGATCGGCCGGATGTCGCGGTCGTAGCGGATCGCGCCGGGCGCCTGCGCGAGCGACGCGTCCTGGGCGAGCGACGCCGGCGCGGCGATCAGTGAGGCCCACAGCCCACATAGCAGCGCCGCGCTCGCACGGGTCCGACTCGGCATCCCGTCAGTATTGCATCCGGACGTGGATTCCGCGCGCGGCGCGCGGCGTTCTAAGCTAGCGCGTCCGCGCTCCGGCCGAGCGCGCTCAACAGGAGCACGAGATGAACCCGTCCTTCGCTTCGCGTCGCGTCTTCCTCCAGCGATCCGCCGCCGCCGCGGGCGCGTTTTCCATCGGGATGAATTGGCCCGCGTGGGGATTGCAGGATTCAAAGACGGGCGCGACCGCGCCGGCCGTGCCGCCGTCGCTCGAGCGCCGCAAGTTCGGCAAGACCGACATGCTGGTGACCGTGCTCGGCTTCGGCGGCGCGGAGATCGGCTACGAGAGCACCGAGGGTGCGACGGTCGAGAAGCTGCTGAACAGCGCGCTCGACGCGGGCCTCAACGTCGTCGACACCGCCGAGTGCTATCGCGATTCGGAGCTCGCGATCGCCGCGGCGATCGGACACCGCCGCAAGGACTACTACCTGTTCACGAAGTGCGGGCACGTCGGCGAGGAGGGCAGCAAGGACTCGACCTGGTCGAAGAAGAGCCTGCTCGCGTCGCTCGAGCGCTCGTTGAAGCGTCTGAAGACCGACGCGGTCGATCTGTTCCAGTTGCACTCGTGCTCGCTCGAAGAGCTCGAGAAGGGCGAGGTGATCGAGGCGGTCGAGCTCGCGAAGAAGCAGGGCAAGACGCGCTACATCGGCTACAGCGGCGATTCGAAGGCCGCGCGCTACGCGATCGAGTGCGGGCGCTTCGATGCGCTGCAGACGTCGATCAACTTCGCCGATCAGGAGTGCATCGAGCTCACGCTGCCGCTGGCGAAGGAGAAGCAGATGGGCGTGATCGCGAAGCGGCCGATCGCGAACGCGGCGTGGCGCTACGACGCGCAGCCGGGGAACGACTACCACGTCGAGTACTGGAAGCGGCTGCAGGCGCTGAAGTACGACTTCGCGAGCGGCGACGCGCGCTCGAAGCAGGGGCCCGACGGTCCGGCCGGCGTCGCGCTGCGCTTCACGGCGATGCAGCCGGGCGTCAGCGTGCTGATCGTCGGCACGAGCAAGCCCGAGCGCTGGGCGCAGAACGCCGAGCTGATGCGAGCGGGACCGCTGTCGAAGGAGCTCGAGCAGTCGATCCGCGCGCGCTGGAAGGCGACCGCGAAGAGCGACTGGAGCGGGCAGATCTGACCCGTTCGCGCGCGCGCGGCTAGACTGGCGGCACGCCGCGACACTCGCGTACGCACGCGGCGCACCAGCAGACCTCATCCCGCCTGAGGACCACGCATGCTCGCCGCTGCTCTGCTCCTGTCCCGGTTCACGAGCCCGCTCCCGCCCGCGCAGGATCCCGACCCGATCGTCGTCACGGCGAATCCGGCCGTCCTGCTCGACAACTACTTCACGCAGCTGCCGTCGAACTGCGCCGGAATGGATCCGTCGACCGGCTGCCTGCAGACCTTCGTCGGCATCTACTACCCGACCGGCATGGGCCCGCCGTCGCTCGGGTACACGAATCCGCCCGCGCCGGTGTTCATCAACCTGCGCGGCGGCAACGGCAATCCGGCGCTGCCGGAGCTGTACAACTGGTTCAACGCGAACGTGCTGCCGAAGGGCTTCGTCGGCGTCGACCCGAACTACCCGAAGGTCGATCCGGGCGAGGACTACCACGCCGCGCTCGACGGCGTCGCGACGCTGATCCAGTACCTGCGGCACAACGCCGCGTGGCTGAACATCGACCCGAACAAGATCTTCCTGTTCGGTCGCTCGTTCGGCGGGTACCTGAGCTTCGCGCTCGGACTGACCGAGGATCACCAGGACCTCACGTCGCCCGATCCGCTCAAGCACCAGTCGAGCCGGCCGAACTTCTGCCTGCCGTTCTCGGGCGTGGCCGATCTGACCTGCTTCACCGGTCACATGGTGCACGACGAGTTCCTGATGGCGTACTTCCCGGTCGCGCTCGCGCCCGGCGCGACGGTCGCGCAGAAGCTCGCGGACTCGCCGGTGTTCTGGGTGCTCAACCCGCAGCTCTACCAGCGCACGATCACGCCGCCGATGTGCATGGGCTACCACCTCGACTTCGTGCACCCGTGCGGGCAGATCCACGATCCGCACGACGGCACGTTCGGGTACGAGATGCGCGACAACCTCGACCAGTTCGTGCTGCAGTCGAACGATCCGTCGCTCGGCCTGCAGAGCGTGCTGCTCGACACCGACGATCTGTGGGGCTACTGGGCGGACATGACGGTGCCGCTGCAGTGGTGCCTCGATCGGCTCGCGCCGCAGCCGGACTTCATGTACCTGCCCGCGCCGCAGACGTCGATCGGGCCGGCGGGTTCGCTGCAGACGCTCGAGGTGCTCGGCGCCGCGCCGGGCCACCAGCTGCACTACTACTTCGGATTCGCGTCCGGGCCGATCGCGCTGCCGTTCTGCCCGAACATCCAGCAGGGGCTGCCGGTCGCGTACCCGCTCGGCTCGGCGATCGCGGATGCGCAGGGTCGCGCGAAGCTGACGGTGTTCGCGCCGCCGATCGCGATCGGCCTGCCGCTCGTGTTCCACGTCGCCGACTTCGCGACGTGCCGCGTGACGAACCTGCTCGCGAAGACCTGGACGCAGTAGCAGGGCGCGCCGCTCGGCGCGCCGCTCAGCCCTCGCCCGCGATGCACGCGAGGAAGGCCGGACCGAGGTCGGCCGCCTTCTTGTCGCCGACGCCCTTCACCGCGCGGAACTCCTCGACGGTGCGCGGCTTCGACGTCGCCATCTGCTCGAGCGTGCGATCGTTGAAGATCAGGTACGGCGGCACGCCGCGTTCGCGCGCGAGCGCGCGCCGCAGCGCGCGCAGCCGGTCGAACAGCGCCGGGTCGGCCGAGCTCGCGGCCGCATCGCTCGCGCCGCCGCTCGCCGCGTCGCTCGCGCCGTCGAGCGGTCCGCTGCGCGTCGCGCCGCGCGTGCGCTTGGGCCGCGCGACCGGCAGCGCGTAGAGCACGACCTCGCGCTGTCGCTTCAGCACCTCGCTGCCGGTCGGCGACACGACGAGGATCGGATACTGATCGCCGCTGATCCGCAGCAGATCCTGGCCGACGAGCTGGTCGATCCACGCGCGCACCTCGGCGACCGTGTTCGCGCGCAGCAGCCCGTACGTCGAGAGCTGATCGTGCCCGGTGCGCCGCATCGCCTCCGTCTCCGCTCCGCGTAGCACGTCGGTGACGTGCGCGGCGCCGTAGCGCTGTTGGCAGCGCACGACCGCCGACAGGATCTTCTGCGCGAGGATCGTCGAGTCGGGCGCGAGCGCGATCTCGCCGAGGCACACGTCGCAGGCCTCGCAACCGCCGGGCGTCGTCCAAGCCTGACCGAAGTGCTCGACGAGCTGCTTGTGGCGGCACACGAAGCGCGTCGTGAAGTTGCGCATCTCGCCGAGCCTGTCCAGCGAGCGCTCGAGCGCCGTCGCGTCGGGCTCGTCGCCGGCCGCGCGCGCTTCCTCGTGCGAGCGCTCCATCAGCGTCTTCCAGCTGAAGTAATCGGCGCCCGAGTGGAACAACACGCACTCGGCGGCGAGTCCGTCGCGGCCCGCGCGCCCGGTTTCCTGGCTGTACTGCTCGAGGCCCTTCGGCAGCGCCGCGTGCACGACGAAGCGCACGTCGGTGCGGTCGATGCCCATGCCGAACGCGACGGTCGCGACGACGATGTCGACGCGCTCGTTCGCGAAGTCGTCCTGCGCGCGCTTGCGCCGGTCCGCCGTGAGGCCGGCGTGGTACGCGACGCTCGCGAAGCCGGCCGCGCGCAGCTCGGCGTCGACGCGCTCGACCTCCTTGCGCGAGATGCAGTAGACGATGCCGGCCTCGCCGCGGTGGCGCTCGAGCACCTCGCGCAACTGCTTGGACAGCTCGCGTCGCGGCTGCACGCGGTAGACGAGGTTCGGGCGATCGCACGGCGCGACGAGCACGAGCGGATCGACGAGGCCGAGCTCGCTCAGGATGTCGGCGCGCACGCGCTCGTCGGCGGTCGCCGTGTACGCGTGCAGCGGGATGCCCGGCGCGCGCGCGCGCAGCCGGCCGAGCTGGCGGTACTCGGGCCGGAAGTCGTGGCCCCAGTGGCTGATGCAGTGCGCTTCGTCGATCGCGATCGCGGCCAGGCCGAGCGCGACGAGCCGCTCGACGAAGCCGTCGACCGCGAGGCGCTCGGGCGAGACGTATAGCAGGCGCAGATCGCCGCGCTCGAGCGCCGCGTGCACCGCGCGGCGCTCGTCGGTCTCCTGCGCGCTCGTCAGCATCGCCGCCGCGACGCCGTTCTCGCACAGGCCGTCGACCTGGTCCTTCATCAGCGCGATCAGCGGGCTGACGACGAGCGTGAGCCCGCGCCGCACGAGCGCCGGCGCCTGGAAGCACAGGCTCTTGCCGCCGCCGGTCGGCAGCACGAGCAGAAGGTCGCGCCCGGCGAGGTTCGCGCGGATCGCCTCCTCCTGGAACGGGCGCAGCTCGCCGATGCCGAACACGCGCGCGACCTCCGCGCGCAGCGCCGCGAGCGCGTCCGCGGCGGCAGCGACCGGCGCCGGCGGCTGCGCTTCGGGCTCGAACGCGAGCTCGGGTTGGGCCGGAACGGTCATCGCAGCGATTCCACACGATCGCGGCGGCGGATCAAGCGCCGAACGGCATGATGTCGCGCACTTCGATGGCGCGCACCGAGTTCCGCTCGCTCCCCGGCGCGCCGCCCGACGCGCACGCGCTCGCGCGCACCGTCGAAGGCTGGTGCCGGGAGCTCGTCGGCGCGCGCGAGCTCGGCGCCAAGCTCGCGCCGCCGCCGCC
>SCVU01000115.1 GCA_004296785.1 Planctomycetota bacterium | reverse complement strand
CAGCCGACGCGCGCAGCGGCCAGTGCGTCGATTGCGCGCGCGTCCGTCGCGGCTTCGCTCGCCGCGGCGCTCGCGGTCGACTGAGCGCGCGCGCGACGACCGAACCGCGCGTCGAGCGCGGGCTCGCGCGCGCATCGAGTCGGCATTCCGCGCGGCGCCGCGCCCTCCGCGCCGGCTCCACACGCGCGCTCGTCGCGCACCGCGGTGCGTGCGCATGGTCCCTAGGCGCACCGGCGTTCGTCCCGCGGCGCCGGAGCCACCCATGCACGACGCCATCGCTTTGCCGCTCACCCCGATCCCGGATTCCGCCTGGCTCGGTCTCGACGAGCTGCGGCCCGAACTGCGGCGCCGGATCCTGCGCCGCTGTCCGGTGCACGTCGATGCCGACGAGGTCGTGCAGGAGACGCTCGTCCGCGCGGCGCGCTTTCGCGAGACGCTGCAATCGCCCGAGCGCCTGACCGGTTGGGTCACGCGCATCGCGTGGAACGTGTTGCGCGAGCGCCGCCGCCGCGCCGCGCGCGAGCACGACCTGCGCAGCCACGACTTCGAGCTCGAGTCCGCGCCGGCGGCGGAGGGCGAGCCGTACGGGGTCGACGAGTCCGACGCGCTCGTCGTGCTCGAGGGCGTGCGCGTCACGCGCGGCCTCGCGCTGCGGATGCTCGAGCAAGAGTTCGCTGCGCTGGCGACCGGCGATCGCCGCGTGCTCGGCACCTACTACTGGGAGGCCGGGAGCTGTCGCGACACCGCACAGGTGTGCGGGGTGAAGCGCGAGCTCGTGAAGACCCGCCTGTTCCGCGCACGGCGTCGACTCTTGCGGGCGATGCGCCGGCGACTGTCCACCGAAACCCGCAAGGCCAACGAGAAGGAGATCGAACTGTGCTGAACCGTACTTCCTGCGTCCTGCTCATCGTGTGTGCGTCGTTCGCGAGCGCTGCGCACGCGCTCGCCGGCCCGCCGCCGGCGCATCCGCCGCTCGCCGCGCCGGCTGCCGCGTCGGGCGTCGCGCTCGCCAACGCCGAGGTCCCGCGCCAGGAGACCGCCAGCGCGCAGATCGCGTTCGCCGCGAAGCTGCGCAAGTCGATGGACGGCAAGCTCGGCGCCGAGCGCGACGCGCTGCGGACGCAGGCCGTCGATGCATACCGCGCGGTGCGCGTGCTGTGGCCGGAGGATCCGGAGGCGGGCGCCGAGGGCGCGTTCCGCGCCGGCGAGCTGCTGCGGGCTGCGAAGGCGACCGCGGAGGCGGTGCAGGAGTTCGAGATCGCGCGCGAGAAGGGCAGCCTCGAGGGCTTCGGCTCGCGCGCGCGCCTCGAGCTCGCGCATCTGCTGCGGCGCACGAAGCAGCTCGAGCGCGCGCTGGCCGAGTTCGAGGCGCTGGCCGCGCTCGCGCGCGCGCCGCAGGATCGCCGCGACGAGGCCGGGTTGTTCGCGGGCAAGGTGCAGCACGAGCTCGGTCTGCGCGCGCAGGCGTGCCGCACGTGGCAGCGACTCGCCGATCAGGCCGCTGATCCGCTCGATCGGATCCAGGCCTGGGATTGGCTCGTGCAGGACCTCGTCGACGCGCAGGATCTCGACGGCGCCGCCGGGATGCTCGAGCGCGCGCGCGAAGCGCTCGCGCCGATCGCGGCGGAGGAGACGAAGCTCGGCGAGCGCGTGCGCAACGCGCTGCAGCGGATGCGTTCGATCGATCAGCTGCAGCAGGCGATCGAGAAGCGCGCGCGCTCGAGCGAAGCGTCGCGCGCTTCGATGTGAACGCGCGCGAGCGTCGAGCGAAACGCTCGCACGCGTCGATGTCGATGCCGCGGATCGGCGTGAGAGTGCAGCGCGCGCGAAA
This sequence comes from Planctomycetota bacterium, assembly GCA_004296785.1. GTDB lineage: Bacteria > Planctomycetota > UBA1135 > UBA1135 > GW928-bin9. The sequence continues at coordinate 125 of SCVU01000115.1, read as the reverse complement.
AAAACTCGCGGGCATCCCCTTGACAACCTTGCGCTGCGATTGGTCGATTACGTTTGCGCCTGGATCTGGCGCGCGCCCTGGATTCTTGGGCCCAATGGTTGGGCCCGAAGCGTGGCGCGGATCCA
>SCVU01000114.1 GCA_004296785.1 Planctomycetota bacterium | reverse complement strand
CACGCGCCGCACGCGAGCCGCGCCAAGCGCATAGGCACACTCGCGAGCCGCGTCGGCTGCTTCGTCGCCCGCCTTGTCGCGGTCGAACGCGAGGACGACAGTACGGCCGCGCACCCAGGCGCCGAGCGCGGCTGCGGCGAAACTGCTCCCGGGCACGGACAGCACCGGCGTGGGCGAACCGATGGCCATCGCGAGGAAGTCGGTGAGCCCCTCGCCGATCACGACCGGCGTCGCGGTCGGCTCTACGCCGCGCAGTACGCGAAGTCCGCGCTCGTCGGCGAACACGGTGCCCTTCACGACGCCGCCAGCCGGGAATAACGTCTTCGGCGTGCTTCCGCCAATTGCGCGCGCCTGCACGTTGGTGACGCGACCGGAGGCGTCGTACAGCGGCACGATCAGGCGGTGTCCCGTGTTCGGCCAGCGTGCCATGGCGACGTGCAGCGACATCCCGGCCGCGATCACGCCGTACAGCCGCGACTCCCACGCCTCAGCGAGCCCGCGCTGCTCAAGGTAGGCGTACACGGGCCGCTCCGCCTCGATCTGCTCATCATTGCGCGTGCGCGCGAGCGCGTTCGCCCACAACGACGCGGCCTCCGCGGGCAGGAAGCACGGTTTCTCGGCCTCCTTGCGTGCCGCCTGCTCGCGAGCCGCACCGCGCTCGAACAGGTCGGCCTCGCGCAGGCCGAGCGCCGCCAGGATCGAGTTGGTCGGACACCCGGCGAAACACTTCAGGAGCGCGCGGCCGTCCGCTCCTGGGTCGAGCGACAGACTGCGGTTGGTGTCGGCGTGCGCGGGGCAGAGCGCGACGTGGCCGCCCGCAGATCGCTTCGCTCCCTTCAGCCGCTCTAGCACCATCGCGACCGGACCGGACTCGGCGTGTCCGATCACGCTCGCGACTCCGATCGCTCACCGCCCATCGTCGCACCCTCGCCGCGCTGCTCCGCGAGGTACAGCTTCAGGCGCTCCAGGTCCTCGCGGGTCCACAGGAACACCCGCGCGGTCGGATGCATCGGTGGACGAGGCGCGCCGGTGCGACGAAGGACGTGGCGGAGACAGGGCTCGGTCAGGCCGAGATCGGCGCAGACATCGCGGGTCGTGATGAAGGGGTCCATTGCGACACCGTTGGTACGGCATCGCTGAGCCCAAGCGGTATTGGATGCATGGATCCAATACCGCTCGCAACCTGCCTACAACTTGCCCTTCTCCCTGAGCAGTTTCTCCAACGCCTCGACCGCGAGCTCTTTGGTTCGAGAGCCTGGGATGAGACGCGAATGCGCGCGTAGGTCCTTCTCGCTCCAGTGATGGAGGCTCGACGCGGCGACCTTGTACTTGGCGACCGCGTTCGGAAGCGGGATCCAACCCGGACGAGTCGAGTTCTGTCTGTGTCGCACCGTTGCGGCAGACTCGGCAACGGGAGGCGGGTTGTGTGCGCGAAGCAAATCCGCGTGTCCGGGAATCGCATGAATCAGACGGCCAATGCGAGTGGCGTCCAAACTTGCGAGTACCACGAACTCGGAGGGAGCCGCATAGCTTGGCGGCAACAATGCACCGTCGGGTCCGACTCGCTGGAGGTTCTGATAGAAGGACCACTCGTGAAGCGCTCGGACGGCTTCCCTAGCGCTGGCCTCCACCGCGTACGGTCGTTCCAGGCCCGGCGCGAATCGCTCGCCGAGCGTCGGCGTTGTCTGCTTGAAGGAACTCGAACCGTCGGGCTCTAACGTTTCCGACAGGCCCTCGACACAACAATGCGCGTAGGTCACCGCTCGCTGCAGATGCGAACGCAACCTGCTCCAACCTTCCGGCGTTCTGTCACCGAGACGCCCATCGCAGAACTGGACGATGCCATTTAGGTGCACGCGCAGATTCTCGAACACGATCCCAACTTGCTGAGCCGTGAATCGGCGAGGATCAATCAGACTGTCCGTCGTCGATCCTCGCGCCACAGGCTGGGCGCCCTTGGTTAGC
>SCVU01000113.1 GCA_004296785.1 Planctomycetota bacterium | reverse complement strand
CCGTCGCGGTACGGCCGGATCTCGTAGTCGCTCAGCACAGGTCGAAGTCCGCCAGCGTGTAATACCAGTCCCAGTACAGGTCGAGCGTGTGGAACGTCCGCGTGTACGAGCCCGCCGAGGTGAAGTACGACGTGCCCTCGACGCGGAAGCCCGCGCGCTGGAACTGTGCGAAGTCGGCGCACGGCTCGGGGAACACCGCGGTCAGCTCGGCCGCGCCGTCGGCGCGCGCGCGCTCGCCGAGCCACGCGCGCAGCGCGTCGCCGGCGCGCGCCTCGGACGGATCGACGAGCCAGTCGCACACCAGCGCGCCGTCGCGCAGGTCGAACGCGCCGCGCGCGTACACCGCGTAGCCGACGAGCGCGCGATCGGCGGCGCGCCGCGCCAGCGCGATGCGGTACCCGTGGCCCGGCCGGTCGGCGAAGCGCCAGTCGAGGAACGCGCGGTCGCGCACCGCGATCGCCTTGTGCGGCGCGCGCGCGCGCTCGAAGAACGCGTCGATCTCGGCGGGGAAGCGCGCGACCTCCTCGACGTCGACGCGCGGCGCCGCGCGGCCCTGCACGGCGACGGCGTCGGCGCACAGGCGGTGCTGATCGCGCACGAGCTGGTAGCCGAGGAACTTCTGCCCGATGCGGTACGCGCGCCGCACCGGCATGCCGTACATGATCTGATCCTTCGGCGGCGCGCCGCCGTACGTGTCGCAGAACGGCTGCGCGACGTGCACGAACAGCCCGGGGCTCTTGAGCCCGCGGCCGTAGCGCGGATCGGCGAACGAATCGACGATCTGATTCCACGTGACCGCCTCGCCGCGATGGATCATGCGGATCGGCAGGCCGGCCTGCTGTGCGACGACCTCGCCACCGGCGGCGACCGCGATCCAGCTGCGCCAGCCGGCCGGATTGCCGAGCGTGCGCCAGCGCCACTCGTCGAGCGTGCGCGGCCGGAACGTCGGATCGACGAGCGGGAACACGCGATTGAACGCGGAAAGGATTGCGTGCTCGTCACCCGCGCGGTACTCGCGGACGACGAAGTCGTGGGTGGCGGACTCCGACATGCGCGAGCTCGACTGCGCGAGGCCCTCGGGAGTCTAGCGGGCGACCTCGATCCGACAAGCGGGGGCTTTCGGCCCCGACGGGCCCTGATAGGATCGGGAGCATCGGCGCCGCTCGCTCGCAAACCCTGTGGCGCCTCGAACGACTCGGGAGTCCGACACCATGACGACGCGCTCGCAACGCCCGGCTGTCCTCGGTCTCGTCGCGCCAACCAGTCCCGCGCTGCGGCGCGTGCTGGCGCTGCCGGCGCGCTCGCTGTTCCCGCTCGTCGCGCTCCTGCTGATCCTCGGCACGGTGTGGTGGGGACCGTGGGTGACGCTCGCGCTCGTCGCGCTGTGGTGGGGCGTCGTCAAGCGCATCGGCTGAGGAGACGCGCATGCACTCACGCTCCCTCGGTTCCGACGGCGACGCGCGCTACGCGCCGCCGAGCGACCGCCACCGCGGTCGCATCTTCGCGCATCCCGACGACGTGCACTGCGCGTTCTACAACGTGCTCGTGCTCGCGTGCTACGCGGCCGCGTTCTGGCTGTGGCTCACGCCGGAGACGAGCGGCATCGACAGCGCGTGGGACCGCGTCGCGTTCACGCTCGGCGCCGGGTTCCTGCTCGGCTGGATCAGCGGCGTCAACGTCGGCGTGAACTTCCACAATCACGCGCACCGGCCGATCTTCCGCTCGGCGTGGCTGAGCCGCTGGTTCGGCCACCTGTGGACGTTCAGCGGCGGCTGGCCCGCGTACTACTGGTACCACGCGCACGTGCTCGTGCACCACGCGAACCTCCTGCACGAGGAGCGCGACTGGACGCTGCCGCGCCGGCGCGCCGACGGGCGCTTCGAGAGCATCTACAAGTACGCGCTCCTCCACTGGCCGTGGCGCTACCTGCCGCACCTCGTGCGCGACTTCGCGTCGCGGCGCGCGGGGCCGTGGACGCGGCGGCGGATGATCAAGGACGGGCTCGTGTTCCTCGCGCTGTGGTCGATTCCCTGGTGCATCGATCCGCTGATGGCGGCGTGCCTGTGGCTGTTCCCGCAGTGGATCGCGAACGCGATCACGATGGGCTCGGGGATGTACGTGCAGCACGCGGGCTGCGTCGCCAAGTCGCGGCTGCACCCGCACTCGCACTCGACGACGTTCCTGTCGCGCTTCTTCAACACGACGATGTTCAACATCGGCTACCACGTCGAGCACCACGACTACCCGCAGGTGCACTGGAGCCTGTTGCCGCGCTTCCACGAGCTGATGAAGGCGCGTCTCGTCGCCAACGGCGCGCACGTCGTCGAGTACGGCTACTACAAGGCCGCGCACCTCGTGACGCGGCCGTTCGACGGCGACGGCGGCTTCCGCGAGTTCGTCTCCGACCAGGCGCAGGGGTACGAGCCGCCGTTCGAGCTGCCGCGCGTGCAGCTGCCGGCCACGGCCGAGGAGCAGGCCGCGTGGTCGCGCGCGCTCGTCGCGGAAGTGCGCGATGG
>SCVU01000112.1 GCA_004296785.1 Planctomycetota bacterium | reverse complement strand
GACGAGCAGCACCGTCAGCGCGCCGAGCGCCGCCTGCGCGTGGCGCGCGGCGCTGCGCGATCCGCCCGCGACCTGGTACACGCACGCGAGCCAGTACGGGTACAGCGGCTCCTGGAAGTAGACCTCCTTGCCGACCCAGTCCCCCGCCGCGATCTCGCGCGCCCAGCGGTCGTACGAGCGCTCGTCGATCACCGGCGCCTGCGCCTGCGGATGCGCTTGCTCGTACTGCGCGACCGTCCACGCGCGCGCGACCAGCGCGACGAGCACGAGCAGCGCGACGAGCCAGCGCTCGCGCGCCGTCCACGGCAGCCGGCTCAAGCGCGCGCCATCTCCCAGCGGTCCGAGAGCGTCGAGCGTCGTTCGACGAGCATCGCGCGCGCGATCGTGACGAGCAGCGCGCACAGACGCCAGCCCGGAGTCGTCGACGCCGCGAGCAGCTCGAGGCCGAGCACGAGCGCGCCGGCCGCAGGACCGAGCCACAGCCACGCCGCGGCCGGCGCGGCCAGCGCGAGCGCGAGCGCGAGCCACGGCGCGGCGAGCGGCGCGTGCCGATAGGCGAGTCGCTGCAGCTGTGCGAGCGCCGCCGCGTCGCGGCCGCGCTCGGCGCGCACGACCTGCACGTACGCGCGCGCGCGGCGCAGCGCCTGGCCGGAGCGGCGCGCGCCGCGCGGCGTCTTCTGCTCGAGGAAGCGCGCTTCCGGCACGAGCTCGACGCGCAACCCGAGCCCGCGCACCTGCAGCATCAGGTCGAGGTCGTCGGCCGCGAAGCCGTCGCGCGGCGCGACGGCGAGCGCCGCGCGCCAGGCCAGGCACTGGCCGTGCACGCTGTACAGGATCCCGCGGCGCGACTCGATTCGGCGCACATGCGCGGTCCAGCGGTCGTAGCGGCCGCCGGCTTCGACGGGCGCGCCGAGCGCCAGCGAGCGGCACGTGCCGTCGGCCGCGAGGTCGGCGACGAAGCGCTGCGCCGCGCAGGCCATGCCGAGCCGCGCGTCGCGCGCGAACGCGCGCTCGAGCGCGACGAGCGCGCCCGGCTCGAGCACGACGTCGGCGTCGGTCAGCACGACGAGATCGAAGCGATTGGCGCAGCGCGCGAGCGCGGTGCGGATCGCGCCGACCTTGCCGGGGCGCTGGGTGTTCGCGAGCACGTCGATCGCGAACGCGAGCTGCGCGTCGCCGTTCGCGCCCGTCGCGCCCGTCGCGCCCGTCGCGCCCGTCGCGCCCTGCGCGCTCGCCGCCGCCGCCGCCGCGCGCGCGACGTCCGACGTGCCGTCGTCCGAGCCGTCGTCGATCACGAACACGGCGTGCGGCGCGCCGCTCGCGCTCGCCGGCCATTCGAGCCGCGCGAGGTTCGCGAGCTTGCGCGCGACGACGCCGGCCTCGTTGCGGCACGGCACGAGCACGGCGATGCGCATCGCGGCGGCCCTCAGGTCGAGAGCACGCGCTTGGCGAGCGCCGGCCAGCTGCGCGCGTTGAACAGCACGTTGTCGG
>SCVU01000016.1 GCA_004296785.1 Planctomycetota bacterium | reverse complement strand
GTGTAGTACACGTACGCTGATGGCTCTCGTCTACGTAGCGTATTGCAGATCTCAAGTGCTTCCCTGACGAGCTTTCTACGTTCGAGAGGCAGCGCGCTGAGTTCGGCCTGTCTAATCTTGAGTTCCGAAAGCGTATGCAGGATTGTCGTGCTGTGCTTGGCCAAACTCATCGCCTGGTCCAAGAGTTTGCCAGCTCGCTGCAAATCACCATTCGGCCGCTTCATTTCGTAGATGCACTGCTGCTGCAACAAGAAGGGATCCTTTCCACTGCTTTGCTCGGCAGCCTGGTAGAGCTGCTGAGCCATCTGAGGGTCAGGAAATGAATCCAGCACGGCTCGACCCTGAAGCAATCGTTGGAGCGCGGTACGATCTGATGAATAGCTGGGGTTCAAGACGCGCACACAGCGAACTACTTCATTGAACAAGAGCTCGTGCCTACTCAGCACAGAGCGGACGACCATTTCGGCAATGTGCGGGTGTCTGGCCGCATACCTGTAGTCACCGGTGGTCGAGTCGTGTTCTACAATGATAATCTCTTCCAAGGGGCCAAGGAACTGTTCCTTGAACGACTCAAATGGAACGCCGAATAGTCGAGAAATGACACCGGCTCGAACTGAGACACCGAACTGGTTCAGCAGGCAGACAGAAAGGTATATCGACTGGGCAGCGTGCGGAGTAATGCCATAGTATTCGTCCCTGACGATACGTTCGAATTGTTCCCCAAGAGTGGCCTCGTGCAGTGCAACAAGCAGTTGTCGGCCTGCGCGCTCAACGAGGCGCTCCATGCGCTGCTCTTCGTTGAGCGCCGTTAGGTTTCCGAGGGCCGAATGCTGTTTCAGAAGCTGGAGTAGCCCGCGGATCTCCTTACTGGAAAGATAGCCAAGCTCAAATTCATCGGTTGCGAGTGAGGTCAACGAGTCCGGCGCCTGATTCCATTCATTCGTTCGAACCGCACAGAATACGATCATGCGACCCTTCGGCATGTTCGCGGCTGAGAAGAGGCGCTCTAGCTCGCGACGGCGCTCTAATGCCTGATCGACGAAGATCAGGACGGGCGAATCGCACTTCTCGACAATCTCTGCAATCGCGCCAGTATCTAAGACACCATCAGCGCGAATGTAGAGCACAAGGCGCTTGAACTCCTTAGCCGCGTTCCACGCCAACCGACGCATCAATACTGTCTTGCCAGCGCCAGCGTGTGCCTTGATTACTACAAATTGTACAGACGCGGATCCTTGTGCGGCAGTGTCCTCCAGTACATAGTCGAGCGTCAACGTGTCGGTCAGTTGGCGCGGTACATCGAGGGCTTGTTCTATAGGGGACCATGAATTGCTGAAACCCCGATAGAATAGACGTGGCGCCATGTGCTCGGTGGCCGTGATCGCATTGACACAATCAGCGTCTCGATCAAGGAACAGTACAGCGTTGGTGCTAAGCGCGACCCGTGGCCTCAGGAGGCTATGGACGACTGGGTGCGGCTGGTCGACGTGCACTGGTGCCAGACTTCTGAATGTACGGCCAATGCTGCTGTCGAGCTGTTCGACCAAACTCTCGATGTTTCCTTTGATTGCTGTGATCTTGCGGTTTTCCCAGTAACGCTTTTCGATATCCTCGATGTCCGGAAGCACGAGGTAGTAGCGCGGCCGTGCTGGTAGCTCTTGGGTAAGCTCATCTATTATCAGACGTATGTTACTGTCTTGCAGACCATAGCCGACAAAGAGAAGTGGGCATTCAGATGCCCACTCCTTCAGAATCCCGAAAAGGCGGCTGCGACCGCGCTTGAACTCGAGGAATTGATCAGTTGATAGTAGTAGCGGACAATCCGTGTTGTGAGTCCGGCTAATACAACCGTGAAGTTTGAGGAAGAGAAGTGAGTTAGGAGCGCGCGTGCGTTCCTCGACGCGATCCGTGTTGTCAATGAACGGAACTAGCGACTGCGGACTCGCTGATGCGGCGGCATACGCATGTTCCAGGAGGCGGTCGTAGTTTGTGGTTGCGAGCCCTTTCCAGCGGAACGACGCGAGTGTCGTGTGTACTGGTGTCGGGCGAACTGGTTCGAGAAGCGAAGCGACGAAATCTTGGACGGGAAACAATCCGGCTTCGCTAATGGCCAGTTCCGCCACTTGCGTCAGCGAGAACTTGGTGTACTTGTCGCCAAGAAACTTCTCGGCAATCAGCTTCGCAAGGCGAGCTCCGGTGATAGGCGGATTGACACCGCTAGCGAGCATTGCGGGCACCGAGGCACCGGCTCCCAGAACGAGCACCACGTTGCCGGCCTTGACTTCAGAAACGAGCAGGTTCGGTAACTCAAGTTCGCTCATGTTTGCGGACGAAGCCTACGCACTTGCGGGGTCGGGCGCGACGCACCGTGGGTGCGGGGGCGCCCAACGGCCCCCGCAAGGTCGCTCTGTCCAAAGTAGCGCGGGCGTTGGGTGCAATGCACCAGAGTCAGTGAGAATTCTGGCGCGCACGCCATTAGCGGCGTCAGTCCCGGACGAACGTCAACCGCACGCGCTCGGCCTCGTCGGCCTTCTGGCAGTGCGCTTGCCACGCCGCGTAGTCCGCGGGCTCGAGTGCGAGCGGCGGGATCACCACCTCGCGCGCGATCTCCACCACGCGCCCGTCCTCGCTCAGCACGAACGTCTGCACGTACCTCCCGCCGCCGAACTCCGCCCGCGTGTCCGCCGGCACCTCGCGCACCTTCCAACCCAGCGGCAGCTCGATCCGCGCGCTCGCGAGCGAGATCTGCGCCCGCGGCAGCACGAACGGCAGCTTGCGCGCCCCTTCGCCGCCCGCGAACCGCTGCACGAGCCGACTCGGCGGCAGCGGCACGCTCGCGACCTTGTCGCGACTGGCCGGATCGAGCCAGCGCGCGACCGGCCCGCTCAGCACGAACTGCGGTTCTGCCGCGGCATCGTCGAGCCCGCGCACGTCGATCTGCTCGAGTTGGAAGCCGGGCACGAGGCGCGCGCCCTGTTGTGCGAACTGATTCTTGAGCACCGCCGGCGGGGCGGATCGCAGGCTCTGTTCGGCGCGGTGGCCGGCGTGGCCGCTGGAGCCGAGCGAAATCGTCGCGCGCGTCGCGAGCGCGTCGTCGAGCACGAGCTCGACGCGTGCGATCGAGGTCGGCTGCGCCGCCGCGTCGCCGTCGGGCAGCGCGAGCACGCGATTCGAGAGCCCGCCGATCGCCTCCGCGCGCGGCGCCTCGAGCTCGATCGCTCCGAACGGCATGTCCTGCACGTTCGGGTCGCACCACGTCGGCGCGGAGTTCGGCAGCACGAGCGCGTACAGCCCGTTGGCCCAGCGACCGACGTCGACGACCAGCGGATCGGGCTCGGGCTCGATCGACGGCGCGATCTCGCGCGACCACACGAGATCGACGTCGAGCTCGGCCGCCGCGAGCATCGCGGCGTACAAGTACGCGGCGTTGCCGCGCCGCGACAGCAGCGTCGCCGTCGCGCTGGCCGCCGAGGCCGCGCTGCGCTCCTCGACGAGCTGCGGCAGCCGCTCGTACAGCTCGCGCGCGCGCGCGAGGTCGCCGGCGAGCTGCGAGCGCGACTGCGCGCGGATCCACGGCGACACGCGCGCCTTCAAGCGCGAGAGCAGGCCGAGGCGCGACTGCGCGGCGTTCGCGCTGCCGCGCGCGCCGAATTCGACCAGCGGCAGGAAGTGCTCGCGCGGCGCGTGCAGCGGCTCGGGCACGACGCGGTGCGAGTCGCGCAGTTCGAACGTGTGGATCGCGAGGTCGCCGTCGTGCTCGACCACGTGCGTGCCGGCGAACTGCTTCGTGCGGAGCACGAGCCGTGGCGGGGCGCCGTTCGGACCCGGCTCCTCCCACGCGCGCGGCAGGATCGCGACGAGGCGCGAGAGCTGGTACGCGTCCTCGAGCGATGCGAACAGCCAGCGTTCCGGCCCGATTCCGCCGTCGTCGCGCGGCGGATCGATGCGCCGGTAGTGGACCTCGACGAGATCGTCGGGCGCGAGGCCGGGCAGCACCCAGCCCTCGCCGGTGCGCACGGGCTCGCGCGTCGAGCCGTCGGGCTTGTGGATGCGCACCGCGAGCGCTTCGCCCGGGAACTCCTGCGTGCCCTCGCGCTTGCACGCGGCGAGGTCGCGCACCGCGATCAGGTTGCGCGTCAGCGTCTCCGACGAGCCGTCGTCGAAGTAGCGGATGACCGCGGTGTCGAGCACGCGCACGACCGACTCGTTCCACTGCGCGGCGTCGTAGCGCGCGAGCTCGCCCGCGAGGTCGGCTTCGAGCGCCTGCATCTGTGCCTGCACCGGATCGCGGCCCGTGAGCGCGCGCAGCCGCTCGCGCAGCACGCGGTCGGACGGATCGAGCGCGCGCGCGCGCTCCAGCGCCGCGAGCTCGGCTTCGGGAGCGCCGGCGAGGCGCGCGCAGTCGGCGAGGCGCACGTGCGGCAGCGCCCAGGCCGGGCGGTCGCGCGCGACGCGCTCGTATTCCGGCCGCGCTTCGTCGACGCGGCGCGCGGCGAGCAGCGCGTCGGCCAACGCGATGCGGGTCGCGCTCGACGGCGCGCGCGCGAGCGCCTCGCGGCGCGCGGCGATCGCGGCGTCGTGCTCGCCGAGCGCGGTGCGCCGCTGTGCGATCTCGTCGAGCACGTTCGGCGCGGCGCCGGCATGCGCGCGGATCGCCTCCCAGTGCTCGAGCGCCGCGTGCGCGCGGCCGCGGGCCTCGTCGCGCGCGGCGAGCCGCGCGAGCACGGCGGGTGAGCGCGGCGCGAGCTCGGCCGCGCGGTCGAGCGCCTGCTCGGCCTGCACGTACAGATCCAGGCGCGGCCACACGCGCTCCTGTTCGAGCCACGCGGCAGCGAGGCCGCCCTGCGCGACGCGCTCGAGCAGCGGCAGCGCGTCCTCTTCCTTGTTCTCGAGCACGAGCGCGCGCGCGACGAGCACCGCCGCGTCGGCGAGCGCGGGTTGCCGCGCCAGCGCGCGCTCGGCGGCGGCGCGCGCGGTCGAGCGCCGCCACGTCTCGGGCAGGCTGGCAGCTCCGACGAGCTCGCGCGCGTACAGCGCCGCGAGCTCCGCGCGCTCGGGCGCGAGCTCGCTCGCGCGGCCGAGCTCGCC
>SCVU01000111.1 GCA_004296785.1 Planctomycetota bacterium | reverse complement strand
AGCGCGAGTACTGGGACGACGTCGGCGAGGACCTGGTCGCGCGCATCGGGCGCATGAACCGCGCGCAACAGGCCGATGCGCTGCGCGAGCTCGCGCAGCATCCGTGGCGCCGCGCGGAGATCGCGCGCGCGCTCGCGCCGCTGCTCGAGAGCAGCGATCCGAAGGTCGTGCGGCTGGCGGGCTTCGTGCTGGCCGACCTCGGCGGGCCCGCGGCCGAGCGCGCGCTGCGCGCGGCCGCCGGCGACGGCGCAGAAGAAGTTTCCGAGGCGCTGCGCGACGTGTTGCGGCGCGTCGACCCGGGCCAGACGGCGCAGCGCCGCAAGAAGCAGGTTGGCGCGCGCGACTCAAGTCGGGCCGCCACCGACGGTCGATGAGGCCAACGCGCGGCCTTCCCCGAGGTCGTGCGGTCCCCGTGCCCAAGTATCGCCGTCGCATCAAGCTGATCCGCCCCGGGCTGCAACTGCGCCTGACGGGCGTGTTCGTCGGGCTGCTCGCGCTCGGCCTGCTGCTGCAGGCGTTCGTGTTCGTGCGCGAGCTGATGTCGATCGCCGCGCTGCTGCCGTCCGACGGCGCGCTCGTGGTCAACGAGCTGCAGCGCACGGTGCTCAGCGTCCTCGGCATCTCGCTCGCGGTGCTGCTGCCGATCACCGCGTGGATCGGCGTGCACGTCACGCACCGCATCGCCGGCCCCGTGCACCGGATCGAGGGCTTCCTGCGCGCGGTTGCGCGCGGCGAGCGGCCGCGCGACTGCTCGCTGCGCAAGGGCGACGAACTTAACGAGCTGTGCCAGGCCGTCAACGACGCCACGCAGCCGCTGCGCGGCGCGCAGGCGCCGGCCGCGCCGGCCGCGCAGGACGCCCGCGGTGGCGAGCGAGCCGCGGCCTAGCCACGGCATGAAGCTCGGAACCCGCCTCGCCGTCGTGCTGGTGGCCGTGGTCGCGTGCTACGCGCTCGCGGACCACGCGCTGCAGCGCTGGCTGCTCGTGCCGACGTTCCGCGAACTCGAGCGGCGCGAGGGCGCGCGCGCCGTCGAGCGCGTCGAGCAAGCGCTCGAGCACGAGCTCGCCGAGCTCGCGCGCCTGTGCGCAGCGGTCGCGACGCGCGACGCGGCGAACTGGCCCGCGGCGGCCGAGCTGGATGCCGCGGGCGTGCAGTTGTTCTTCGCCTGCGCCGGCGACGGCCGCGTCGAGGCTTCGCGCGTGGTCGACGCGGACAGCGGCGCGCCGGCGCCGCTGCGCGAGTTCCCGTCGCGCGCGCTGTCGACTTCGCACTGGGTGTACTCGCCGCTGCGCCCGGGCGCGCCGGTGCACGGACTGTGGGAGACCGAGCGCGGCACGCTGCTCGTCGCCGCGTGCTCGGTCGGACAGGACGCGAGCGCGCGCCGCTTCGTGCTCGGTCGCTTCCTCGACGACCACGTCGTCGGCCGGTTGGGCGCGACGACGCGCTCGAAGGTCGCGTTCTGGCCGCTCGATGCGCAGCGCATGCCCGCCGCGGATCGCGCGCTGGTCGACCGCGTCACCGCGACCAATGACGGCGTGTCGCGCGTCACCGAGCAGGGCGTGCTGCGCAGCTACGGCACGCTCGACGACGCGCGCGGTCAGCCGGCCTACCTGTGCGCAGTCGACCTGCCGCGCACGATCAGCGCGCACGGCGAGACCACCGCGCGCTACGCGCTCGTCTCGACGCTCGCGGCGGGGCTGCTGCTCGTGCTCGCGCTGATGTTCTCGCTGCGCCGGATCGTCGTCGGGCCGCTGGCGCGGCTCACCGCGCACGCGGTCGAGATCGGCGCGAGCGACGACCTCTCGCGCCGCCTGGTCGTCGAGCGCACGGACGAGATCGGCACGCTGTCGCGCGAATTCGACGCGATGGTCGGCAAGCTCGCGCGCTCGCGCGAGCAGGTCGTCGAGACCGCGCGCGCGGCCGGCATGAGCGAGATCGCGACCGGGATCCTGCACAACGTCGGCAACGTGCTGAACAGCGTCAACGTCTCGCACGAGCTCGCCAGCGCGCAGCTGCGCGAATCAAAGCTCGCGCTGCTCGAGCGGCTCGTCGGGCTCGTCGAGGCGCACCGCTCCGACCTCGCGCGCTGGATCGAGCACGACCC
>SCVU01000110.1 GCA_004296785.1 Planctomycetota bacterium | reverse complement strand
CGCCCTGCTCGCGCACGAGCGAGCGCGCGAGCTCGGCGAAGTGGCCCTGCGGCCAGCGGCGCTCGAGCGAGAGCTCGCCGGCGTTCGGGTTGAGCACGACCAGCGGCCCGACGCGGCCGAATCCCGTGCGCGCGAGCACGGCGTCGAGCTCGTTCTCGTGTTCGGCTCGCACCTGGAACGCGATCAGCTCTTCCGCCGCGACCTCGAAGCCGTTCTCGCCGCCGGCGAGGCAGCGGAAGTTGCGCGCGACGTGCCAGTAGCGATTGAACGGCACGCTGCGCGTCTGGAAGCGGCCGCGCCAGTTCGTCGGCGACGCGAAGCCGGCGAGGATCGGCGCGCCGGTGAGCACGGAGACGACCGCCGAGAAGCGCGTGAAGAACTCGAAGTCGTAGACCGCGTCGAACTCGCGCGCACGCACCGCCGCGATGCGCCGCGCGATCGAGCCGAACACGTTCAGCCAACCGGGGCCCGCGACCTCGAGCAGCAGCACGTCGTCGAAGATGCCGAGGCCGCGCGCGTACTCGCCGTTCTGCGACAGCGTGAGCAGCGCGAGCTTCGCGCCCGGGTGGCGGCGGCGCAGCGACTTGACCGCCGGCGTCAACAGCTGCATCGAGCCGACGCCCCAGAACTTGATCAGCAGCACGCGCTCGACCGGGCGCTCGCGCTTGAACAGGCGCGTCAGGCGCAGCGGCTGCAGCAACGCGCAGGCGAGCGGTCCGAGCACCTTCTCCGCCCTTTGCAGGGCGTGCATCGACATCGCGGATCCGGTGGACACGGGGGTACCCATCGATAGTCTACCGACGTCCGTCGCGGCCCGGTTCCGTGCGCGCGGATCCATGGGGAAAGACCTTCCGGCTTCGCTCGCTCCGACTTCGATGAACGCAGTTGCGGAAATGTTCCAGGCCATCGCGCGCGGCGACGCGGCGACCGTCGGCAAGCTCGTCGCGCTGAAGCCCGCGCTGGCCGACGCGCGCTCCGAGGGCGGCGTCAGCGCGATCCTGTGGGCGCTGTACAACAAGCGCGAGGAGGTCGCGGAGGCGCTCGTGTCGAGCGGCGCACAGCTCGATCTGTTCGCGGCCGCCGCGCTCGGCAAGCTCGAGCTCGTCGCCGAGCGCTTGCGCGGCGCGCCAGCGGCGCTGGACTCGTTCTCTCCCGACGGCTTCACGCCGCTGCACCTCGCCGCGTACTTCGCGCGCTTCGACGTCGCCGCTTACCTCGTCGGGCGCAAGGCGAAGCTCGCGCTGCCGTCGAAGAACGCGATGCAAGTGCACCCGCTGCACAGCGCGGCGGCGAGCGGTCGCAGCGAGGTGCTCGCGCTCCTGCTCGCGGCCGGCGCGCCGGTCAACGCGCGTCAGCAACTCGGCTGGACCGCGCTGCACGCCGCCGTGCAGAACGGCGACCGCGCGATGATCCGCATCCTGCTCGCGTTCGGCGCGGACCCGAAGCAGGAGCAGGACCAGGGCAAGAGCGCGGTGTCGCTGGCGCGCGAGCGCAACGACGCCGAACTCGTGAGACTGCTCGCCGGCTAGCGCCGCGCGTACGGTGCCTGGATCATTTTTGTCGGATTCGCGCGCCGCGCGCGAATCCGACAAAAATGATCCAGATGGGATGAGAAGGCCGGTCTCCACGCGAGGTCGCGAAGCGCCTCAGTGGTATGCGTTGGGAGCTCGTTAAGACCCCAAACCACAAGGAGACCAGCCGTGACTCATCGTACCGCGTC
>SCVU01000001.1 GCA_004296785.1 Planctomycetota bacterium | reverse complement strand
GCTGCGGCGGCACCGAGGCGCTGGCGCGCTCGATCTACCACGCGGGGCTGACCGAGGACGTCGCGGCGGTCGCGCGCGAACTGTGCGAGCGCGAGGGTGTCGAGCGCGTCTACCTGGTCGGCTGTTCGCTGGGCGGCGGCATGATGCTGCGCTGGCTCGGCGAGCTCGGCGCGAGCGCGCCGGACTGGCTGCGCGGCGCGGCCGTCGTCTCGCCGGCCGTCGATCTCGCGGCGAGCCAGCAGCGCCTCGACGCGGACCCGCGCTGCCGGATGTACCGCGAGTTCTTCCTGAGCGGGCTCAAGGAGCAGCTGCGCTCGCGCGCGCGCGTGCACAGCGGACTGCTCGACGTCTCGGGGCTCGGACGCGTGCGCACGCTGCTCGAGTTCGACCGCTGCTACACCGGGCCGCTGTCGCGCTACGGGAGCGCCGAGCGCTACTACGACGAGGCGAGCGCGCTGCCGCTGGTCGACTCGATCCGCCGCCCGACGCTCGTGATCACCGCGCAGGACGATCCGTTCATCCCGTTCGACAGCTTCCGCGGCCCGCGCTTCCAGCACAACGCGTGGATCCAGCTGCTCGCGCCCGCGCAAGGCGGCCACGTCGCGTTCATCGCGGCGCAAGCGGCCGCGCACCGCGCGTGGTGCGATCTCGACCGCCACTGGGCGGAGAATCGCGTCGCGCAGTTCCTGCATCACTTGGAGGAAGGCGCGCGGCGCGCCTACCATCGCTCGGCGTGAGCGGGCAGACTTCGAACTCGCCCACGTCGAACCGATGCCGGTCCCGATCCTCCACCGCGACGAGTCGCTGATCGTCGTCGACAAGCCCGCGGGCATGCTGACCGTGCCGACGGAGTCGGTCGCGGGCGCCGATCTCGTGGAGGCGCTGCGGCGCGACGGCATCGCGGCGCTGCCGGTGCACCGGCTCGACCGCGAGACCTCCGGCGCGGTGCTGTTCGCGCTCGACGAGGCGACGCGCGCCGCGCTCGAGGAGCTGTTCCGCGGCCGCGCGATCTCGAAGACGTACTGGGCACTGGCCTCGGGCCGCGTGCGGCCGCGCGACGGCGACTGGACGTTCCCGCTGCTCGAGAGCGACTCGTTCGCGCGCGTCAGCCCGCGCGGCAAGGCGTGTCACACGCGCTACCGGACGCTCGCGGCGCTGCCGAACACGACGGAGCTCGAGCTCGAGCTCTTGACCGGCCGCTACAACCAGATCCGCGTGCACGCCGCGCACGCCGGCCACGCGCTCGTCGGCGAGCGCAAGTACGCGCGCGGGCGCAACTCGGCGCTCGCGTTCCGCAGCCGCCGCGTCGCGCTGCACGCGTGGAAGCTCGCGTTCGCGCACCCGCGCACCGGTGCCGAGATCCGCGTCGAGGCGCCGCTGCCGGCGGACCTCGTCGAGTTGCGCGAGCGCGCGGCGGCGAGC
>SCVU01000109.1 GCA_004296785.1 Planctomycetota bacterium | reverse complement strand
GCAGGAGGCGCGCGCGCACGCGCTGCCGCGGCTCGCCGCGCAGCTCGGCGCGAGCGAGCTCGTCTACGTCGCGACGTGCAATCGCGTCGAAGTCGCGTTCGTCGCGGCGCCGGCGATCCCGCTCTCCGCCTACCGGCCGCGGCTGTGGCGCGCGCTGCGCGGCGCGGAACCGGAGCCCGGCGCGGCCGAGCGCGCGCTGCGCATCTGGGGCGGCGAAGGCGCGATCGAGCACCTGTTCCTCGTCGCGTCGGGCCTCGATTCCGCGCGCATCGGCGAGACGGAGATCGCGGCGCAGGTGCGCGCCGCGCACGACCTGTCGCGCGAGCTCGGGCTGGCCGGCCCACGGCTGTCGCGCGTGTTCGACGAGGCGCTGCGCGTCGCGCGGCGCGTGCACGCGCTGACGGCGGTCTCGAACGGGCACGTCTCGCTGGCCGAGATCGCGGTCGAGCGCGTGCGGGCGGCGGCGCACGGTTCGCGCGCGCCGATCGCGCTGCTCGGCGTGTCGCCGATGACCGAGCGCGCGGGGCGCGCGCTCGCCGCCAGCGGCGCGCGGCTGTGCGTCGTCAATCGAACGCTCGCAAACGCACAGCGGCTGGCCGCCGAGCTCGGCGCCGCCGCGCTCGCACTCGACGAGTTCCGCCGCGACCCGCCGCCGCTGTGCGCGCTGCTCGCGGCGGCGAGCGCGCCCGAGCCGCTGCTCGACCGCGAGGTGCTCGAGCGCGTCGCGCAGGCGGGCCGGCCGCTGCTCGTCGACATGGGCGTGCCGCCGAACGTCGATGCGCGCGCCGCGCGCGAGCTCGGGCTCGAACGCGTCGGCATGGACGAGCTCGCCGCGGTCGCCGCGCACAACCGCGACGCGCGCCTGGGCGAGCTCGGCGACGCCCGCGCGATCGTCGACGCGGCGCTCGACGCGATCGCGCGGCGCATGAGCGCGCGGCGCCTGGGGCCGATGCAGGCGGCGCTGCACGAGCGCTTCCGGCTCGCGGCGGCCGCGAAGACCGAGCAGTTGCTGCGGGCCGAGCTCAGCGGGCTCGACGACGCGCGCCGCCGCGCGCTGCGCGAGTTCGGCGACGCGCTGGCGCGCCAGCTCGCGCACCTGCCGAGCAGCGGGCTGTGCGCGCTCGCCGATCGCCACGGCATGGACGCGGTCGAGAGCTTCTTCGCGTCCGCCGATCCCGACCTGCGCGCCGCGCTCGAGCGCGCGCTGGCCGACGAATCGCTGCCGCGCGCCGCGAACCCGGAGGACGACGCGTGAAGCTGCGCATCGGCACGCGCGGCTCGGCGCTCGCGCTCGCGCAGGCGCGCTGGGTCGCACGGCAACTCGCCGAGCGCGGCGACGAGGGCGAGCTCGTCGTGATCCGCACCGCCGGCGACCGCGACCAGACCTCGCCGTACGCGGCGGTCGGCGCGCCCGGCATCTTCGTGCGCGAGATCGAGCAGGCGCTGCTCGAGCGGCGCATCGACGTCGCCGTGCACTCGTACAAGGACCTGCCGTCGCACAGCCCCGCCGAGCTCGCGGTCGTCGCGGTGCCCGAGCGCGAGGATCCGCGCGACGTGCTGGTGTCGCGCGCCGACGGACCCGCGCGCGCGCGGCGCATCGGCACGTCCTCGGCGCGCCGGCGCATGCTCGTCACCGAACTGCACCCGGGCACCGAGGCCGTGGCGCTGCGCGGCAACGTGCCGACGCGCATCGACAAGCTGCGCCGCGGCGAGTACGACGCGATCGTACTCGCGGCCGCCGGCATCACGCGCCTGGCGCGCGCCGGCGAGCTCGAGCTCGCGGGCCTGCGCATCGACGCGCTCGATCCGCGCATCTACGTGCCCGCGCCCGCGCAGGGTGCGCTGGCGCTGCAGGTGCGCGCGGACGATGCGTGTGCGGCGCGCGTCGCCGCGCTCGACCGCGCCGAGATCGCGCAGCCGGTGCGCGCCGAGCGCGAGTTCCTGCGCCTGGCCGATGCCGGCTGCGACGCCGTGATCGGCGCGCTCGCCGCGCCGCGCGCGGGCGGCGGCTTCGTGCTCGATGCGCTGCTCGAGCGCCGCGGCAGGCTGGCGCGCGCGCGCGTCGAAGGCGCCGAGCCGATCGCGCTCGCCGCCGACGCGTTCGCGCGGC
>SCVU01000108.1 GCA_004296785.1 Planctomycetota bacterium | reverse complement strand
GCAGTCCGACCGGGCTCGTCGGCCCGACGGGTCCGATCGGACCGACCGGTCCGACCGGGCTCACCGGAGCGACGGGAGCGACGGGAGCGACGGGAGCGACGGGCGCCGCCGGTCCCGCGGGGCCGACCGGCCCGACGGGCGCGACGGGTCTGACGGGCTCCGCGGGACCCGCCGGTCCCACCGGGCCGACCGGATTGACCGGTGCGGCGGGACCCGCTGGTCCGACGGGGCCGACCGGGTTGACCGGCTCCGCCGGACCCGCGGGTCCGACCGGTCCGACCGGAGCCACGGGCTCCGCCGGCCCCGCTGGCCCGACCGGGCCGACGGGTTTGACCGGCGCGACCGGTCCGACGGGTGCAACCGGAGCGGCCGGTCCGACGGGTCCGACCGGCCCGACGGGTGCGGCGGGCTCGGCAGGTCCCGCGGGCCCGACAGGGCCGACAGGTGCAACGGGCACCGCGGGTCCGGCCGGGCCAACCGGACCGGCGGGTCCCACCGGCAACACCGGCGCGACCGGCGCCGCGGGGCCGGCGGGTCCGACGGGCCCGACCGGAACCCCAGGCGCGACGGGCCCTGCCGGTCCGACCGGGCCGACGGGCAACACCGGCGCGACGGGCGCCGCGGGTCCCGCGGGCCCGACCGGTCCGACGGGTCCTGCCGGCACGGCCGGCGCCGCGGGCCCGGCCGGTCCGACGGGCCCGACCGGTCCGACCGGAGCGCCCGGCGCAACCGGTGCCGCCGGTCCGACGGGGCCGACCGGTCCGACGGGTCCGACCGGCGCCGCCGGTCCGAACCTGCTGAACTCGAGCACCGCGATCAGCGGCTCGATCGCGTTCCCCGTGAACATCTCCGCCGTCGGCAGCACGACGACCGGAACGCTCGTCGCGAGCGGCACCGGCTCGACCGCGAGCGGCGTCGTCAACTCGACCTCGACGTCGACGACCGGCGTCGCGGTGCGCGGCGCCGCGACGAGCGCGACCGGCACGAACTACGGCGTGTACGGGATCAGCTCGTCGAACGCGGGCCGCGGCGTCTACGGTCAGTCGACCGGCGCAGGCTACGGCGTGCAGGGCTACAACAACGGCGGCCTCGGCACCGGAGTGCTCGGCCTCGCCGACAACGCGAGCGGCCCGACCTACGGCGTGCAGGGACAGAGCACGACGAGCGGCGGCTACGGCGTGTACGGCCTCGCGGCGAGCGGCACCGGCACGACCTACGGCGTGCGCGGCGACGTGTTCAGCGCGTCGGGCTTCGGCGTGTTCAGCGGCGGCAACTTCGGCGGCACGGGCGCGAAGTACTTCATCCAGCCGCACCCGAGCGATCCATCGCGCGAGGTGCGCTTCGTGTGCCTCGAGGGCAACGAGGCCGGCACGTACTTCCGCGGCTCGGGCAAGCTCGACGACGGCGTCGCGGTGATCCCGGTGCCCGAGGATTTCCGCGCGGCGAGCTCGGCCGAGAACATCACGGTGCAGCTCACCGCCGTCGGCGCGCCCGCGGCGCTGTGGACCGAGGCGAAGAGCCTCGACGCGATCGTCGTGCGCGGCTCGAGCGACGTGTCGTTCGACTACTTCGTCAACGGCGTGCGCCGCGGCTTCGGCAACGTGCAGACGCTCGCGGCGAACGAGCACTGGCGTCCGACCTGGCGCGGCGTCCCGTTCGGCGCGCAGTATCCGCAGGAGCTGCGCGAGCTGCTCGTCGCCAACGGCACGCTGAACGCGGACTTCACGCCGAATGAAGCGACGGCTGCGCAGCTCGGCTGGGAGCTGCGCGATCCGAGCGAGATGCCGGTGCTGCGCGCGCTGAGCGGTCTCGAGTTCCGCGTCGAGGGCTTCGAGCTCACGCCGATCGGGAAGTAGCGATGCGCGGCGCACTCCTCTCGCTGCTCTTGGCGGCCCCGCTGGCCGCGCAACTGCCGTCGAGCCCGGGCTACAGCGTGATCGACTGGCAGCTCGCGTCGGCGGGCGGGCCGCTCGCGTCGAACGGCTTCGCGTCGCACGCGGCGCTGTTGTGGACCGGCGGACAGCTCGCGTCGGCGAACCACACGGTCGAGATCGGCTTCCTCGCCGCGCACGACCCGCAGCCGACGAACGCGCCGGTGATCTTCGCGATCGCGCCGGGGTTCGGCACGAAGGACGGCGGCGCGCCGGTCGCGCTGTCGGGCATCAACTTCGACAAGCTCGGATCGGGCGCGAGCTTCGCGCTGTCGATCGGCGGCGCGAGCGCGACCAGCGTCAGCGTCGTCTCGAACACGCAGGCGACGGCGACGACGCCCGCGGGCGCGATGGGGCCGGCCGACGTCGTCGCGTCGACGACGTTCGGCGCGGGCACGCTCGCCGGCGGCTACGTCTACACGCCGGCCGTCGTCGCGTCGCCGACCGCGGTGCCCGGCGGCTCGCTGACGGTGAAGAACTACGGGCCGCTCGGAGGTCTGTTCGAGCTGTGGTGGTCGCCGGTCACGACGTTCATTCCGTTCCCGCCGTACGGGACGATCCTGATCGGGCCGTCGCCGGCGACGAAGCTCTCCGCGCGGCCCGTAGTTCTTCACCGTCAGCGAGCCGCCGGGCACCGCGGTCGGCGACGCGACGACGGCCGGCGTGTAGACGTAGCCGCCGGCGAGCG
>SCVU01000107.1 GCA_004296785.1 Planctomycetota bacterium | reverse complement strand
ACCGCGGGCTTCGAGCCCGCGTCGTTCGACTTGATCACCTACTGGGACGTGATCGAGCACATCCCCGACGGCGTCGCGGCGCTCGCGGCCGCGCGCGCGCTGCTGAAGCCCGGCGGCAAGCTGCTGATCGAGACGCAGAACGTCGACAGCCGCGCGGCCAAGGTGCTCGGCAAGCGCTGGCAGCACTACAAGCACGCCGAGCACATCTACCACTACAACGCGCGCACGATCGCCGACCTGCTCGGCCGCGCGGGCTTCGAGATCCTGGAGAACAAGCCGTGGCTCGGCGGCAAGTACGTGTCGATGGGGTTCATCGCCGAGCGCGCGGGGAGACTGCACCCCGCGTTCTCGACGCTGCTCAAGCCACTCGATCTCTTCCGTTCGAAGGCGGTCTACGTGAACCTGCTCGACGAGATGATCATCGTCGCGCGGCCGCGCCCGAACGCGTAGGCATGGACGCCGTCGAGCTGCACTGATGGACGCCGTCGCGTATCGCGCCTTCCTCGAGCTCGAAGAGCGCCACTGGTGGATGCGCGGCCGGCGCAGCGTGTACCTCGGACTGCTCGCGCACTCGCTCGGCGGCGCGCGCGTGCGCCGCGCGCTCGACCTCGGCGCCGGCATGGGTGCGTTCCTGCCGGGGCTCTCGCAGATCGCCGAGCAAGTCGTCTACACCGACGTGTCGAGCGAGGGCGTCGCGACGTGTCGCGAGCGCGGCTTCACGCGCGGCGCGCTCGCGTCGGGCTACTCGCTGCCGTTCGCCGACGCGTCGTTCGGGCTCGTCTGCATGTTCGATGCGATCGAGCACATCGAGGACGACGCGCGCGCGATGCGCGAGGTCGCGCGCATCCTCGAGCCCGGCGGCCGCGTCTTCGTCAGCGTGCCGGCCTACCAGTTCCTCTACGCGAACAACGACCGCATCGCGCAGCACTTCCGCCGCTACACGCGCGGCTCGCTGCGCCGCGTGTTCGAGCAGGCCGGGCTCGTCGTCGAGCGCAACACGCACGCGAACGTGTTCCTGTTCCCGGCGATCCTGCCGGCCGTGCTCGGGATCAAGCTCGTCGAGAAGGTGCTCGTGAAGGACCCGGATCCGAA
This sequence comes from Planctomycetota bacterium, assembly GCA_004296785.1. Taxonomy (GTDB): domain Bacteria; phylum Planctomycetota; class UBA1135; order UBA1135; genus GW928-bin9. Next base: position 3,724 of record SCVU01000107.1, on the reverse strand, counting down.
GCACACGAACCTGAGCTACCGGATGCCGGGGCCGCTCAACGAGGCGTTGTACCGGACCTTCGCGGCCGAGCTGCCGCTGTCGCGGCGCTTCGACTGGCCGATCGGGCACTCGATCGCGGCGCTGGCGCGCAAGCGCTGAACGTCACGCGCGCTCGTTCGCGCTTCGCCGCTCGCAATCGCGCACACGCCGTCAATCGCGCTCGTTCGCGCGCCGGCGTTCGCACTCGTGCTCCGCGCGCCGCGCCGCCAGATAGGCCGCGAGATCGCGCGCCGGATCGGGCTCGTACGCGGCGCCGAGCTCGGCTCCGGCCTCCATCCGATCCGGCCGGAAGTCGCGGAACGCGCCGCGCAGCTCGCACCACGTGCCCGCCGTCCACGCGGTGCCCCAGAACGCGAGGCACAGCGGCCGCACCGTCCGCTCCGTCTGCGCGCCCTTCTCGTCGCGGTACGCGAAGCGAATCACGCGCCGCTCCTCGATCCCGCGGCGCAGGCACTCGACGTTCGCGCGCACCTCGCGCCGCAGACCCTGCCAGACGAACAGGCCCGGCCGCTCGAACTCGCGCCGCAGCTTCGCGGGCACGACCTGCTCGATCTTCGCGAGCGCGCTCTCGGCGCGCCGCGCGAGCTGCGCGTCGCCGAACGCCTTGACCATCCGCGCGCCGAGCACGAGCGCGCCGACCTCGTCGCCGTCGAACATCAGCGGCGGCAGGTCGAAGCCGCGCGCGAGCTGGTAGCCGACGCCGGCCTCGCCCTCGATCGGCACGCCGCTGCCGATCAGATCGGCGACGTCGCGGTAGATCGTGCGCGGCGAGACCTCGAGCTCGCGCGCGATGTCGCCGGCCGTCACCAGTCGTTTCGTGCGCAACAGCTGCACGATCTGGAACAGGCGGTCGGCGCGGCGCATCGAGCCAGTGTAGGAAGCGACCCGCCCCCGCGGCGGCGGGAGCGCGGCGAGAGCGGGTCGCGGTGCTCGTTCGTCGCCCGGCGCCTAGACGCTCGGGAAATCGGCCGTCGGGCCGTAGATCTGCGGCAGCGGCACGCCGAGCAGGCGCAGATAGACCGTCAGCTGCCCGCGGTGGTGCACGAGGTGCTGCAGGCACACCTCGCGCATCGCCTCGTGGCGCGGATCCGTCGACAGCACGCGGCCGCCCACGGACATCGACCACTCGCGCAGCAGGAACTCGTCGGTCCAGTCGCGGATGCCGGCCGCGCACGCGGCGACGTTCTTGTCGTGCTCGGCGAGCAGCTCCTCGCGCGTCCGCGCGAGGAACGGCTTGTAGTCCATCGTCGCGAAGTCGATTCCGTCGCCCTGATAGGCGCGCCACCACGCGAGGTTCTCGGCGACGTGGCTCGCGAGCTGCGCGAGCGACATCGACTTCTCGTGCGGCTTCCAGTCGCCGCGCTCGAGCGGGACGACCTCGAGCAGCTTGCGGGTCCGCGCGGACTCGCGCTCGAGCTCGGCGAGGATCGCGCGGGCCAGGGTCGGAACGGCGGACGTCGGACGGGTCGATTGCACTGCGGTCATGGGATTCTCGGTCGGAGGTTGGCTGGCCAGGGCCTCCCCCTGCCAGACGCGACCGTTCTACCGACGCGCTGCTGTCAGCGTGCTGTCAGCAGTACCGAGGATCCGCGCGCTCAGCCGCCCTGCGGTTCCGTCTCGGGCTTGAGATTCAGCGCGTCGTTCTCGACCTCGACGTTCAGGCGCTTGATCAGCGCGTCGAGCGAGAAAACCGTGTCCTGCAGCGCCCGGCCGTGCTCGCCGTTCGCGCGCATCTCGAGCGCCTGCCAGTCGGCCGGCGTCATCTTCGCCATGTCCTTCGGCCGCTTCGACTCGACGCGCACGAGGAACAGCTTCACGCCGTTCGAGTACGGCGCCGGCTCGATGACTTCGCCGGGCTCGGTCGTCAGCAGGTTGCGCCGCGTGCGCAGGAACATCGACAGGTCGCTGCGATCGGTCGCCTCGATCGGCGTGTCGAAGTCGTGGCCCTCGCGCCGCGTGACGACGAGGCCGGCCGCGGCCGCCGCGGCTTGGAACGCCTCGGCCGTCGCGATCGCCTTGCCGGTCTCGATCTCCGGCGGCTTCGGCACGAACTGCTGGCGCAGCTCGTTGAGCTTGCCCATGCCGATCTCGGTCGCGCGCTTCTCGATCCAGCGCTCGGCGACCTTGTCCTTGATCTCGGCGAAGGGCGGCGGTTGCGCCGGCTGCTTCTCGATGCAGCGCACGACGAACAGCGCCTTGTCGGTCGTCACGACGCGCTCGAGCACCTTGCCGCTCTCGGCCTGGTTCAATTGCCAGCCGACGTACTCGCCGCCCCAGTCCTCGACCTTGTTCCACTCCTCCATCGTGCGCGCGTCGTCCGGCGCGAGCACGTCGAGCCCGAGCGCCGCGGCCTCGGCCGCGAAGTCGACCGCGGTGCCCGCTTCGATGCGCTTGGCGAGATCGTCGCGCCACTTGCCGAGCGCCTCGTACAGCGGCGCCTCGGCGCGCACCTGCTCGGCGACCTCGTCGAACGTCTTGTAGTTGCGGCGCTGGAACTCCTCCGGCGTGTCGGACTTGCCCGGTTCGGCGGGCAGCGGCGGCGAGCGGCGGAAGCGCATGAAGTAGGTCGCGTTGTAGAACGCCTTCGCGAGCGCCTCGGCGTCGGCATCGGCCGCGCGCGGGTACTTCTCGAGCAACGCCTTCGCCTCGACCGGCGCGGCGAAGCGGAAACCGGCGAACGCGCCCTTCTCGCGCGCCGCGGTCTTCCACGCGTTCTTGTCGACCTCCGGCAGATCGGCGAGCCACTTCTCGAGCTCGGCGTCGGCCGGCAGCGCGGCGCGCGCCTCGGGCTCGTACAGCGTGCGCTCGACCTCGATCGTGTCGAGCACGAACTCCTGCCGCTCCGCGGTCCACAGCTTCTCGGCGCCCGCGGGATCCGCGTTGGCGGCGAGCATGCCCATGAGCTCCTGGTAGCGGCGCACGCGCAGCGCGCGGCGGAAGAACTCCTCGAAGGTGCTCTGGCTCGCCCACAGCTGGCTGCCCATCCGCTGCGAGGTCGAGCGGTTCATCGCGACCTCCGCGTTGATCCGCTCCGCGGTCAGGCCGTTGGCGAGCAGGATCTCGGCGAGCTCACCGTCGGTGATCGCGACGCCCGCGTCCTCGGCCAGCTTGTCCTGCAGGTAGAACCCGACGACGTCGCGGTCGCTGGTGTTCGAGCGGGCGCCGTTGCGCGGGGTGAAGAACTCGTCGTAGAGCTGCTTCAGCGTGATGTACTCGGCCGCGTTCAACTGCTGCTCGCCGTGCCCCGGACGCTGCCAGCGCAACAGCGAGTCCTGACGTCGACCGCCCGCGCACGCGCCCTGCATCGACGGGGTCACGGAGAAGGTGACCAGCATGATCAGCGAGAGCCCGACGAGCAGGATCCAGGCCCAGGGGCTGCGGCCCTTGGGGACGTGGACGATCTCGTCCGCGCCTTCCAGTTCCGTCTCGACGTGCGGGTCTTCCGGCTGCTGCGCGTGGGGCTTCGACATGGCGGGTTTCGAGGAAAAGCGAAGCAGTGTACGCGCCGACCCGTCGGCGGGGCAATTCCGGACCCTGGCCCAGATCGCTGCGCGGAAATCGAGACTTCCCCGCCACCGATCGGCCCCCCCGAGCATCCAGCGGGCGGCGACGAGCTCCACGCCTCGTGGCCAGGAGGTCTCGATGTTCATCCCCCCGTGCTGTCCGCACCCGCTGTGCGCGTCG
>SCVU01000106.1 GCA_004296785.1 Planctomycetota bacterium | reverse complement strand
GCTCTTCCGATCTTCGCGACCGTGTCCGATGCATTCGTCGACGCGTACGGCACCTGCTGCACCGACTGCAGGGACGCCTCCTGGTTGTTCGCGACGAGGACCTTGGGAAGCGTGACCGTGCGGCCGTGCGACACGACGTCGAGCGCGGTCACGAGCGCCGAGAAGCTGCCGGGGTCAAGCACCGCGCCTCCGAAGCCGCTGCCGGACGGCGGCACGAGCGCGCTCGCGTTCGGATCGGTGCTGCCGAGGTCGAACAGGCTCGCGAGGTGAAACAGCTTGCCGTCGTGCGAGCCGATCTTCTGCAGCTCCACGCCGAGGTCGCGCGACTCGCTCTCCGACAGGGAGACCAGCAGCGCCTCGACGATCACTTGCGCAGGGCGCACGTCGAGCTCGGCGATCAGGCGTCCGAGCTGGTCGAGCAGTGGTGCCTCGCCGAACGCGAGGATACGACTCGTCGACTCGTCGGCCGCGAGCTCGATTGAGCCGGCCGCGAAGCGCGCGGAGGTTCCGGGGTACGGCGCGATCGACGGCGTCGGCGTGGTGCCATCCGCCGCCACGTTGCCCACGGCCATGGCCGACTCCTCGGTCCCCGGCGCGCGGCCGCCGGTCGCGCCCTCGAGGACGCCTGCGTTCAGCAGCTCGCGCAGCAGCCCGAGAACCTCGCCGACGCGGCGGTGCTTGATCGCGAACGCGCGCAGCGGCTTTCGCCCTGCGTCCGACACCGACTCCAGGCGCGCGAGCAGCTCGCGGATCTCCTCGTGTCGGCTCGGTGTCGTCGTGACAAAAAGCGTCCCGGTCAGCTCGTCCTCGACCATCCGCCACAACTTGTGGCTCTCAGGCTCCGGATCCCCGTGCACGACGGAGTCGACCAGGCGCGCCGTCTCGCGCAGCCCGAATCGCCGCGGCCGGTACTCGACGGTCGTCGCGGGCTCTTCGCGGTCGAAGCGCGCGACCAAGTCCTTCCACCACGCGATCTACTCGATCGGCGCGACGACGAGCAAGCTGCGCGTGTCGGCGAGCGGCAGCAGTGCGCCGCGCGGCGGCTCACCGGTGACGAGCTTGCGGGCGTTGTTGACGCGATCGATGAGCGCGCTCATGCCGGCGGGGGACAGGTGCTGCAGCGAGATCTCCTCGAGCGCCGGTTCGTCCGCCGGCCCGTCGAGGCGATTGAGCAGCGTGCGCGCCTGATCGAGGTGCCAGCGTAGGTCGGAGAGCACGAGACCCTGGCCGTCGGCGAGCACGGTGACCGCGCCCGCCGGCTTCGACAGGAACGGCTGCACGGTGTTCGCAACCGTCTCCGGCTTGCGGAACCGCAGCGGATAGATCACGCGCTGGAACCCCGCGGGTGAACGCTGCGGGTCCGCCGATTCGAGGCGCGCGATGCCCGCCGCGTCGGTGAGCGGCACGAGCCGCAGCGTTTCCGAGCCCGGCGGCAGCACCGTCGTGAACCCGCGGTTGGCGAGTTCCTGATGAAACAGCTCCCAGACCTCGTCCCGCGAGTAGCTGCGCTCGACGTCGAACACGAACGGCCCGGGGATCTTCGCCGCGTCGCCTTCGAGCGCGAGCTCGAGCACGCGCGTGCACGCCTCGACAAACTCCCTCGGCTCGTAGCTCGCCTGGAAGAAGCGGAAGGTCGAATCGCGCGTGGGCGCGGACCCTCCAGGCTCCTGCGCCCACGACGCGAACCCGACCGCCGACGCGGTCGTGCTTGCCAGGATCGCGCTCGCCGCGACTACCCCGGCGATC
>SCVU01000015.1 GCA_004296785.1 Planctomycetota bacterium | reverse complement strand
CAGGTCGTACTCCGGCAGCGTCGGCGGGCAGTGCGCGGAGAGATCGTGCAGCATCGAGGCGTCGCGGCGAGTGTACGCGATGGAGCTTCCGGACTCCTCTCCGTACGATCCGCCGCACGCCCATGAAGCTCACCACCGCGGTCGCCTGCGCCTTCCTGATTCTCGGTTCGTGCCGCACGACGAGCACGCGCGTCGCGCCCGGAGCGCTCGAACGCCCGCCGTTCGACGCCGTGTTCACCGGCGGCACGCTGCGCGTCGACTGCCACCACGTCGGCAACGCGAAGGAAGAGCACTTCGCCGTCGCGCTCGTGCGCGCCGAGGGTGCGTGGCCGGGCAGCCGCACGCAGCTCGTCGACGAGTCCGACATGGGGCTGTACCGCTTCGAAGTGCGCGCGCTCGCCGACGGACGCGTGCTGTACAGCCGCGGCTACTGCTCGATCTTCGGCGAGTGGCAGAGCACCGCGGCGGCGAAGTCGGGCTGGGGCAGCTTCGAGGAGAGCCAGCGCTTCCCCGAGCCGCGCACGCCGGTCGACCTCGTCTGGCACAAGCGCCGCGACGACGGTTCGTGGACGGAGGTCGCGCGCGCGAGCGTCGATCCGGCCAGTCGCTTCGTCGACCGCGCGCCGCTCGCGACGGACGCCGAGGTGATCCCGGTCTTCGAGCACGGCGCGCCGGCGACGAAGGTCGACCTGCTCGTCGTCGCTGACGGCTATCCCGCCGGCGAGCGCGCGAAGTTCGAAGAGGTCGCGCGCGGACTGATCGACGTGATGTTCGCGACCGAGCCGTTCCGCCGCCGCCGCGGCGACTTCAACGTGCGCTTGCTCTACACGCCCGCCGCCGAGTCCGGCCTCTCGAACCCGCGCAAGAACGCATGGCGGCAGTCGCGCTTCGGACTCTCGTTCAACAGTTTCGACGTCGATCGCTACGTGCTCGCGATGCACGACCGCGAGCTGCGCGAGGCCTGCGCGCAGGCGCCGTACGACGCGCTGATCCTCTTGTGCAACGAGCGCAAGTACGGCGGCGGCGGGATCTACAACCTGTGGGCGACGGCGACCGCCGACTCCGAGGCTGCGCCGTACCTGTTCGTGCACGAGTTCGGCCACTCCTTCGCCGGTCTCGCCGACGAGTACTACTCGAGCACGGTCGCCTACGAAGAGCTGACGCCGCCCGGCACCGAACCCTGGGAGCCGAACGCGACGGCGCTGCTCGATCCCAAGCAACTGAAGTGGCGCGACCTCGTCGCGCCGGGCACCGCACTCCCGACCGCGTGGAACAAGGCGCAGTACGACGCGGACGATCTCGTCTACCAGGCCAAGCGCAAGGCGCTGATCGACGCGCAGGCCAGCGAGGACGAGAACGAGAAGCTGATGCGGGAGGTGAAGCAGACCTCGAGCGCGTTCCTGAAGGCCGAGCCGAACTACGGCAAGGTGGGGGCGTTCGAGGGAGCCGCGTACTTGTCGAGAGGGCTCTATCGGCCGGAGGTCGACTGCATCATGTTCACGCGGAATCCGACGAGTTTTTGCAAGGTGTGTGAGCGGGCGGTGGAACGGACGATCGACGGGTTTGCGAGGTAGGGAGGGGAGGGAGTGGGAGTGGGGGAGTCGCGCTTCGCGCGACTTACGCGGCGGAGGACCGCCGCGTGACTTCGCGTTCGATCGGGCGCGCGGACGCGCCCGATCGAACGCGAAGTACAAGGAGAGCGGCGCTTGAACCTTCGGCGGGCGCGCGGGTAGCAACACGCCGGTCGCAGGAGAACAACGGAAGCGGTGTGTTCCGCTCGAGACGTGCTTCCCAATCTCCGGTGCCGCTCCCGCAGGCAACGCGCCCCCCCGATCTCAACGCGTCTCGCGCCTTGAACTCCGCGCTCTGAAGGGCGCGTCCGCGCGCCCTTCAGAGCGCGGAGTCAGGCGGCCGTCCTCGGCCGCCTCAGTCGCGCGCGCAGCGCGCGACCTTCCCCAGCCGTCACTTCCCCGGCCGGCTCTCGCTCGCCGCCGCTTCCTCCAACAAGGCCTCGATCGTCCAGTCCGCAAGTTGCGCCGGATGCTCGTGCCACCGCGCAGTTCCCTTCCGATCCACCAGCACCAAATTCGGCGACATCTCCGCCGCGTACGCATCGAACGTATTCCCCGCGTCGAGCGCGACCTGCCACCCGAACCCGTGCTCCTGCGCGTACTTCCCGACCGCTTCCGCGGTCGCACCCTTCTTCCGATTCGCGAGCGCGACGAGTTCGAAGCCGCGCTTGCCGTACCGCCTGACGAGCTCGTTCAGAAACGGCACTTCCTTCGGGCAGTTGTGGCACTCGACGTCGAAGAACAACAACCCGACGACCTTGCCGCGCAGCTTCGCGAGCTCCGGCAGCGCGCCGCGCACCGCGACGACTTCGAGCGGCGGCGCGGGCTGGTCGAGCTTCGGCAAGTACTCGAGCGAGAGCTCGACCTGCGCGCCCTCCGCGTCGCCGCTCGGCCGCGGGTTCGCCTTCTTCCACTGCTGGTAGTCGGCGAGCGCGAGCTGCGGCTGCAACAGGTGGTGGCGCAGTTCGGCGCGCCGCAAGAGCGCCTTCGGCGCGTAGCGCGTGTCCGACGCGAACTTGGTCAGGCCCTGCTCGGCCGCGTCGAGCGACGCGGCGAGATCGCCGAGCGCGAGGTGCACGTTCGAGGCGACGAACTGCGCGCGCGCCGCGTGCGGCGTCTGCGCGAACTCGCCGATCACGCGCTCGA
>SCVU01000105.1 GCA_004296785.1 Planctomycetota bacterium | reverse complement strand
CCCGCGGGCGTGATGCCGGTCTTCCTCGAGCGCGTCAAGCTCGAGCAGACCGCGGTCGAGTCGATCCAGCGCGAGGTCTGCGAGCAGCTCTTCATCGTGCCGATCGTGCTGAACGGCGACGTGCTGACGGTCGCGGTCAGCGATCCGTTCGACGTGCTGCGCCTCGACGACATCAAGCAGCTGTCGGGCTGCAAGGTGCGCGCGGTGCTGTCGCACCCGCTCGCGGTGCGCCAGGCGCTGACGGCGTACTACACGAAGGACCAGAAGGCGATCGAGGGCGTGATCGGCTCGTCCGACGGCGCGAGCGTCGACACGGTCGTGCCGGACGAGGACGAGCTGCGCGACCTCTCGAGCGACGTCGCCGCGGGCGCCGAGGACGCGCCGGCCGTCAAGATCGTCAACAGCATCCTGCTGAAGGCGCTGCGCGAGAAGGCCAGCGACATCCACATCGAGCCCGGCGACAAGGACATCCGGATCCGCTTCCGCGTCGACGGCCGCATGAACGAGCAGGGCCGCATCCCGCGCACGCAGGGGCCGGCGATCAGCTCGCGCCTCAAGATCCTCGCGAGCCTCGACATCGCCGAGCGCCAGGTGCCGCAGGACGGCAAGTTCCAGATCAAGCACGAGAACCGCCGCATCGACTTCCGCCTCTCCACGCTGCCCGTGGTCGGCGGCGAGAAGTGCGTGATGCGGATCCTCGACCAGGGCGGCGCGGCCAAGCGCCTCGACGACCTGAAGTACGAGCCGAAGTGCCTGGCGGACATCCGCGTCGGCACCGAGTCGGCGTACGGCATGGTGCTCGTCACCGGTCCGACGGGTTCGGGCAAGTCGACGACGCTCTACGCGTGCGTGCAGGAAGTCGCGACGCCCGAGATCAACGTCGTCACCGTCGAGGACCCGGTCGAGTACCGGATGGACGGCATCAATCAGGTGCCGGTCAATCCGAAGCGCGGCCTGACCTTCGCCGGCGCGCTGCGCTCGATCCTGCGCCAGGACCCCGACGTCGTGCTGCTCGGCGAGATCCGCGACAAGGAGACCGCCGAGATCGCGGTGAAGGCCGCGCTCACCGGTCACTTGGTGCTGTCGACGCTGCACACGAACGACGCGCCGCAGGCGATCACGCGCTTGCTCGACATGGGCATCGACCCGTTCATGGTGTCGAGCTCGGTCGTCGTCGTGTGTGCGCAGCGCCTCGTGCGCCGCCTGTGCGATCAGTGCCGCCTGCCGATCGAGCTGCCCGAGAAGGAGCTCCTGCACGTCGGCTTCAAGCGCGAGGAAGTGCAGTCGCAGCTCCACGGGCCGAACCCGCAGGGCTGCCCGCGCTGCAAGAACGGCTACAAGGGCCGCCTCGCGCTGCTCGAGACGATGCTGCTCGACGCGACGATCAAACGGATGATCGTCGAGGGTCGCGCCGTCGCTGAGATCAAGGGAGCCGCGCTCGCGGCGGGGATGCTGACGCTGCGGCGCGTCGGGATCCTGAACGTCATTCGAGGCAACACCTCTCTCGAAGAGGTCTTGCGCGTCACCGTTTCCGACTAGGGAGAGACACGAGAATGGGCAACTACCGATACGCAGCGAAGGACGCCACCGGCCGCACGGTCGAGGACACGATCCAGGCAGTCGACCAGGGCGAGGCGCTGGCCGAGCTGCGTCGGCGCAACCTCGTCGTGCTGAAGGTCGAGGAGGTCGCCGGCGGACGCGCGGGAGCCAAGGGCTCCTTCTCGCTGTTCAAGGCGCGGCCGTCCGCGTCGCGCGAAGAGCTCGTGATGTTCACGCGCCAGCTCGCGACGATGGTCGGCGCCGGCATCGCGATCCTCGAGGCGATCGAAGTGCTGAAGGAGCAGGCCGAGACGCCGGGCTTCAAGCTGTGCTGCGAGAACCTCGCGGCGGAGCTGCGCGGCGGTTCGGACCTCTCGGCGGCGATGCAGAAGATGCCCGCGGTCTTCTCGCAGCTGTACATCAGCATGGTCTGCGCCGGCGAAGTCTCCGGTCAGATGGACGTGATCCTGCAGCGCCTCGCCGAGTACATGGAGGCGAACGAAGCGCTGCGCCGCGAGGTGAAGTCCGCGATGACCTACCCGGTCATCTCGCTGACGCTCGTGCTCGGCATCACGGCCTTCCTGATGCTCGGCGTCGTGCCGACGTTCAAGGAGATCTTCAGCCAGATGGACATGGAGCTGCCGAACCTGACCAAGATGGTCCTCGGCACCTCCGACTTCCTGCGCGAGCACTGGGTGATCGTCTTCGGCGCGCTGTTCGCGTGCATCGTCGGCGTCGTCGTGTTCACGCGCACGAAGTCGGGCTCGTACCTGTACGACCAGGTCTCGCTGAAGGTCCCGATCTTCGGGCCGCTCGCGCGCAAGATCGCGCTGGCGCGCTTCTCGCGCACGTTCGCGACGCTGATCCGCTCGGGCGTTCCGATCATGGGCACGCTCGACATCGTCGCCGACACCGCCGGCAACCAGGTCGTGTCGAACGTCGTGCGCGCGTCGAAGGAGAGCGTCAAGGGCGGCAACATGCTCTCGGAGCCGCTGTCGCGCTCGAAGGTGTTCCCGCCGATGGTCGTGCGCATGATCGCGATCGGCGAGAAGTCGGGCGCGCTCGAGACCCTGCTCGACAAGGTCGCCGACTTCTACGACCAGCAGGTCAAGGCGCAGATCAAGGCGCTGACGAGCCTGATCGAACCGCTGCTGATCTCCTTCATGGGCATCATCGTCGGCGGCGTCGTGATGGCGGTGTTCATGCCGCTGCTCGACATCGTCGGCAAGCTCTCCTCGTCGAAGTAGCGACGGGTCGGAGCCACGCGCGCGCGCCCGCAGCCGAGCCCCGGCTGCGGGCGCGCTGCTTTCCGGGCCGCCCGCGCAGCCGCGCCAGGCGCGCCGCGCGGCGCAGCGGGTGGAAAGCGTTTCCGAAAGTTCCGTTTGCGGGAGGTCCAGGCGCGCGAATCGCGCAACCCCTTCAAGCCCCACCCGGGGTGCCGCCGAAAGTCGCTCTGCGCGCGCTGGATCCCTCGCGGGGTGCGGTGGGCGACGCGGTGTCCGGCGTAGGGCGCCGTGCTCAGGGTGGACGACCCGCTCGCGCGGGTCACAGGGCAGGTCGATGCGAGCGAGTGGCTCGTGTCGGCGTCGTGCCGGCCCAGAGGAGCAACACAACTAGGGCCGGACACATCCAACCAAGTCCGGAGGGACAGCTTCACAGATGATTCGTAACAAGAACAACTCAGGATTCACGCTGATCGAGTTGATGATCGTCGTGGCGATCATCGCCATCATCGCCTCGGTCGCCATTCCGAAGCTCATGAGCGCTCGCCTCGCGGCGAACGAGTCGGCGGCGATCGCGACGCTGCGCTCGATCGCCTCGTCGCAAGCTCAGTTCCAGTCGTCCAACGCGGTCGACTCGGACGGCGACGGCGGCGGCGAGTACGGCTTCTTCGGCGAGCTCTCGGGCGTCGCCGCGCTGCGCGAAGACTCGGGCGGTGGTGTCCCGGGCATCGGCGTCGACCTGCTGACGCCTGCGATGCTGTCGAACGCGTTCGGCAACGTCGCGGACAACGACGGTACGGGCGAAGGCTCGGTCACGCGCTCGGGCTACGTCTTCAAGATGTACCTGCCGGACGCGACGGCCGGTACG
>SCVU01000816.1 GCA_004296785.1 Planctomycetota bacterium | reverse complement strand
CGCCGAGCACCTCGCGCGCGCGCGCCGCGAGCGCGGCGGCGAGCTCGGGCGAGCGCGCGGTCCACGCGCTCGCGAGCGCGAGGCACAGGCGCGCGTCGGCGCCCAGCGCCTCGTTCGCTTCGAGCGCGCCGCGCACGTTCACGCGCAGGTCCTTGCCCGCGTCGGGCACGGATTCGAGCAGTTGGTCGAGCGCGTTCATGGCTAGGCGACCTGCAGGGTCGGCTCGCCCTTCTTCCAGTTGCACGGGCACAGCTCGTCGGTCTGCAGCGCGTCGAGCACGCGCAGCACTTCCTCGACGTTGCGGCCGACCGACAGATCGTTGACCGAGACGTGGCGGATCACGCCCTGCGGATCGACGATGAACGTCGCGCGCAGCGGAATGCCTTCGGTCGGGTGCAGGATGCCGAGCGCGGTCGACAGCTCGCGCTTCGTGTCGGCGAGCATCGCGAACGGCAGGTCCGTGAGATCCGCGTGGCTCTTGCGCCACGCGAGGTGCACGAACTGGCTGTCGCAGCTAGCGCCGAGCACGACCGCGTCGCGGTCCGCGAAGTCGCGCACGCGCTTGCCGAACGCGGCGATCTCCGTCGGGCAGACGAACGTGAAGTCGAGCGGCCAGAAGAACAGCACGCGCCACTTGCCCGGGTGGCTCGCGTGCGTGAGCGCCTGGAATTCGTGGCCTGCGGCGAGGCTCGTGACGGCTTGGAGGCAGAAGGCGGGGAGGGTCGAACCGACGGTCAGCATGGAATGGTCTTTGTCTGGGGTTAGATGATGTCTAATTCGTGGGTGTGCGCGCGGCGCGTAGACGTTCGCTCTCGCGTCAGGACTTGCTCTTGCCGCGGCGGATGCGACCGCGCAGCACGACCTGGTGCTCGTGCACGTCGAGGTTCGCGAGCTGATCGACGCCTTTGACCTCGAGCTTGTCCCACGCGATGTCGTGGATCTCGCCGGTCTCGACGTCGACCATGTGGTGGTGCGGCTCGATGCGCGGATCGAACACGATGCGCCCTTCCGCCAGCACGAGCTCGCGCAGCAAGCCGTGCGAAACGAACAGGTTCAGCGTGTTGTACACCGTCGCGCGCGACACCATCGGGATGCGCGACTTCACGCGCTCCCACACCTGATCCGCGGACGGATGGCTGGTCGTCTCGAGGACGTACTCGGCGATCGCCACTCGTTGTGCGGAGGGCTGGATGTCCCGCTCGCGCAGGAGGCTCACCACGTCAGCGTGCATAGAATTAGACTACGTCTAACTGTGTACAAAGTCAAGTGGCAGCTCTCGCGCGCTGCGACTTGTACCGGACAGTATGCCAGCGGCGCCGGAACTTGGACACCCCCGTTTCATCGGATGTCGCGCGAGGCGAGCTGACACCGAACCCGTGCATGCCGCGCCCGGGCGGCTAGCTCACGGGTGCAGCACGAGCTCGACGACGTTCGTGAACGACAGGCCCGAGAACCCCTGGACCTGGATCGGCACGCCGATGATCGAGGTCATCGCCGGCGGCAGCGGCACGTGCCAGCGGCGCTTGCCGTCGGGGCCGATGAACGCCTGGCCGTGCAGCACGGGGTCGGCGATCTGCAGCGCTCCGCCGAAGCCGTCGATCGGGATGAACGCGGACTGGGTGCCCCAGAAGCTCGCGCTCGGCCAGCCGGGCTCGCCGAACACGTAGATGTCGAGCCAGGTGCCGGGCGACATCAGGCCGGTCAGCATCAGATACGGCGGATGCGACTCGTCGGGCGGGCCGGGGATCGACACGGGCTCGAGCTCCCACTTGTTG
>SCVU01000815.1 GCA_004296785.1 Planctomycetota bacterium | reverse complement strand
TCCTCGTCGGCATCGGAGTCACGACTTTTCTCGCGACGCGTCCGAGCCAGCCGAGGGAGTGACTCGATGGAAGGTGCGCGCTGCGCGCGCACTTGGGCGGCCGAGGACGGCCGCCCGACTTCGCGGTTGTGATGGGCGCGAAGACGCGCCCATCACAACCGCGAAGTTCAAGGGGGGCGGGCGTCGAGATCGCAGGAGGCGCTGCGGGAGAACACGCCGTTCGCCTGCTTGACCGGCGTGTTCCTCCTCGACGCGCGCTTCGATCTCAATGCGCGTTCCGACCTCAACGCGCGTTCCGACCTCAACGCGCGTTCCGACCTCAACGCGCTCGTCGACCTCAACGCCCGCCTCGATCTCGCGAGCCCTCCCTCAACGCCCTCCGCGATCTCAACGCGCGCTCAACTTGAACTCTGCATTCGATCGGGGGCGTCCACGCGCCCGATCGAATGCAGAGTCGCGTGCGCGTCCTCGCGCACGCAAGTCGCGCGCTCCGCGCGCGACCCTACCCTCGCCCGCTCTCCCTCTACTTCAACGCCAACCGCTCGATCCCCAACACCTCGACCGAAATCTCCCCGCTCGGCAGCAGAACGCGCGCCTTCTCGCCGACCTTCAATCCCAGCAGTCCGGCCGCGAGCGGCGCCCGGTACGAGACGACGTCATCGCCGCCGAGATCCCACGGCCCGAGGATCTGGATCACGCGCGGCTTGTCGACGCCTTCCTCCTTGAACTCCACGCGCGTGCCCGGACAGACGGTCTCCGGCGAGATCGGCGCGTTCTCGAGCAGTTGCGCCTTGCGCACCTCCTGCTCCATCTCCATCGCGCGGTTGGTCAGCGTCCGCTGCTCCTCGATCGCGGCTTCCCACTCCGAATTCTCGGAGAGGTCGCCGTAGCTCGCGGCGCGGCCGATCGCCTCGGCATTGGCCGGGATCTTGACCTCCTTGAGCTCGCGCAGTTCGGCCTCGCGCCGCGCCATCCCCGAGCGCGTCGTCCAGATCGCGTCGGACTCCCAGTACGGCTTCTCGCCCTCCCGGAACAGCTCCGGCGCGATCGCGACGATCACGTCGGTGATCACGCCTTCGATCGCGTCGTCGACGCCGCGGTGCGTGAGCGCCTTGATCCCGCGCAGCGCCTGGCGATCGGCGGTGGCGAGCAACTTGCCGAGCAGCGGGTTCTTGCTCGCCTTCGTCTCGCCGCCGGCGAGCAGCGTCGACAGCTTCGCACGCGCGCGCCCGAGCAGCGGATCGCCGGGCGCTTCTTCGTGCAGGTACACCGCGAGGTGCAGCAGCGCCTGCGCGCGTTGCACCGGCCCGACGAGCTCGGCGCCCTGCGCCTTGCCCGTCTCGACCGCTTCGGCCAGCGCGATCAGCGCGTGCGGATTGCGCGTCGGCCGCGCCAGCAGCACGCCGTAGTTGCGCACGACTTCCGCGGAGCGGCCCGCGTCGATCAGCGCCGTCACGAGCGGCTTCGCCATGCCCGCCGGCGCGTGCACGATGTTCGCGACCGCGTTGTCGAGCCACGCGTCGCCGAACAGATCCTGCAGGAACTCGAGGCAGCGCTCCTGATCGCGCGCGAGCGGGAAGCGCTGGAAGAAGCGCCACAGGCCCGGCGCCTCGGTCGCATCCGCCGGCGCCGGCTGGTCCGACGCGGTGTGCAGCTTGTCGGCGAGCAACGGCGGCGTTGCCTTGCGCTGTTCGCGCAGCAGCATCCACGACGACAGGCGCTCCGACAGCGGCTGCGATTCGTCGGCCGAGAGCTC
>SCVU01000814.1 GCA_004296785.1 Planctomycetota bacterium | reverse complement strand
GCGACTCGCGCGCGTCGAGCGCGCCGAGGCCGCGCTGCACGCGCACGGCTACCGCGTGGTGCGCGTGCGCGATCACCATCCACTGGCGCGCGTCGAGCTCGGCCGCGACGAGCTCGCGCGCGCACGCTCACAGGCGCGCGAGCTCGAGCTCGCGCTCGCGGCGGCCGGCTACGCGCGCTGCGAGTTCGCCGCGTACCACAGCCCGCTCGAGCGCGCGGGTGCTGGACGACCGGCCTAGCGCTGGAATACCGGCAGATAGCCGAGCGGCAGCGACAGCACCAGGCAGTTGACCGCGGTCGCGTACGCGTCGCCGAAGCGCTCGTCTTCCCAGCGGCCGTCGGCGAGCTGGTGTTCGACCAGGCGCGTGCGCTCGCGCCGGATCCAGTCGCCGAAGATCCGCTCGTCGGGCAGCTGCCACAGCGCCTCGGCGACGAAGAGCCGCTCGTAGAACGGGCACAGGATCTCCTCGTCGGGGCGGCCCGGCGTACGCAGCACGTCGCCGCTCTCGCGCGCCAGCAGACCGCGGCGCAGCGCGTCGAGCCCGCGCTCGAGCGCCGGCCCCTGATAGCGCCCGACCATGTTGAGCGTCGACATCGCGGCGGCCGTCAGCGCGACGCTGCGGCGCGCGTCGCCGAGCATGTAGCGGAACGCGCCGTCCTCGTCCTGGCTCGCGAGCACGTAGCGCTCGGCGCGCGCGATCGCCTCGGCGTCGACCTGCACGCCGGCGCCGCGCGCGGCGCGCAGCGCCTGCACCATGTGGATCGTGATCGAGCCCTCGTGGTCGAAGCTCGCGCGCGGCTCGTAGCCCCAGCCGCCCTCGCTGCCCTGCGCGCGCTCGATCAGCCGCACCGCGGCCGTCAGCGCGGCGCCCATCTCCTCGCCGCGCCGGTGCGTGCGTCCGACGCACCAGGCCTGCGCGAGCGCGAGCGTCGCCAGACCGTGCCCGTGCATGCGCGAGACCTCGTCGCCGCTGGCGTGGAAGTAGCCGCGGGCGGGGGAGTCGGGAGCCGCATCGGCCTGGCGCAGCACCCAGTCGAGCGCGCGATCGATCGCCGCGCCGTGCGGTCCGCGGCCGGGCGTCGAACCGCCGGCCAGCCACGCGAGCAGCGCCAGCGAGTGCACGCCGACGGGCGCGGCCTGCTTGCCGAGCGGCAGGCCGAACTGCGCGGGCTTCGTCGCCGCCTGCGCGAGCCAGTCGAGCCCGAGTTGCAGCGCGCGCTTCGACGGCTCGTCGAGCGCGCGCAGCGCGGGCGCCGAGGCGGCCGAGGCCGGATCCTGCGCGAGCGCGGCCGCGAGCGGCGCGCTCGAACGCGGCGCGGCATCCGCCGCGGCGCGCGGCGGCGGCAGCTCGGACGTGCCGGCGCGCGGCGCGCACAGCAGCGCGCACGCGGCGAGTCCGGCGATTCGCGCGTTCCGCATCGGGCGCGGCGCTAGCGCGCCGTCGTGCGCAGCCGCTCCCAGTAGCCGTCGATCCACTCGCGGTAGTGGACGGGCAGATCGCTCGAGCCCTGCGCGTGGAACACCTCGCGCACGAGGTCGGGCAACTCGCCCCAGCCCTGCGTCGCGTCGGCCGGCGCGCTGCCGCGGCCGGGCGGCGGGCGCGGCGGCAGGTTCTCGCCGCGCTGCTGCTGCGGCGACGGCTCGTTCGCGGCGCGCGGGTCCTTGGGATCGTTGCCGCGCTGCTCGGACGGCTGCGGCTGCTTCTGCTCGGGCGTCGGCTCGCGCTGCATGCGGCCGTCGCGCGGCTTGCCCTGGCGTTGCGAGTCCTGCGCGTCGTCCTGCGGCTGCTGCGATTGCTGCGGCGAGCCGGAGCCGCCGCGCTGTTGCTGCTGCCGCTTCTGCTGCGCCATCTGCTCCGCGATGTCGAGGATCTCGTCGATGTCGCGCACGACCGAGCGGCTCTTCTGCTGCGTCAGCTCGAGCAGCTTCGCCAAACCGCTGTCGGCGACCTCGAGCGGCGCGTCGCCGGCCGCGGCGTCGGACAGCTGCACGTCGATCGCGCGCAGGTTGAGCTCGACCTCGCGCACGAGTTTCTTCAGGCGCGCTTCGAGCGCGGCGGGGTCGTCGGGCCGCGCGGCGGCCTCCGGCGCGGGCACGGGCGGCACCGGGGCGGGAGCCGGTTCCTGCGCGGGGACCGACAGCACACACCACGCGAGCAAGAGGGCGCGGATCACGGTTGCTCCTTCACGGGTTCGTTTGCCTCGTCGGCGGGGACCTGGTCGGGATCGGGGAGGTTCAGGCGCGCGCGCAGCAGCGCGAAGAGCGTCGTCACGCGCTCGTGGCGCGTCGAGAGGCGCTGCACCTCGCGCAGCACGAGCGCGTCGGCTTCGCCGGCGCGCGCGAGCTGCGGGTTGAGCTTCTCCAAGCGCGTCAACTGCTGCGCGAGGTCGAGCTCGAGCTGGCGCAGCAGGCGCAGCTCGGCGACGTCCGGGATCAGCCGCTCCTCTTCCTGCTCTTGCTCGCCCTGGCCCTCGGGCGGCTGCCCGCCCTGCTCCTTTTCGCGCTGCTGCTCCGCGCGGCGGCGCTCGCGCTCCGCCGACAAGCTCTGTTGCAGCCAGCCGACGCGCTCTTCGACCTGCAACTGCAGCCCCTGCACGAGCGGGCCGCTGTCCCAGTCGCCTTCCTCGCCGAGCCGGCTCGCGACGTCGATCAGGTCCAGGCGCGTGTCCGCCAGCGCCTCGGCGAACACGAGGCTCTGTTCGTTGCCGAGCGCCTCGGCGATCTCGCCGGCCTTGCGCGCGAGCTGCGCTTCCTCGGCCGCGATCTTGCGCAGCCGGATCTTCTGCGCGCGCGACGGCGTCTCCGCGCCCGCGCGCTCGCGGTCGACCTCCGCGGTGTCCTCGCGCTGCGCGCGCTGGCGCGTCGAGAGCTCGGCGAGCTCGTCGGCCATGCGGAACAACAGCTCCTCCTGGCGCAGCCGCTGGTAGCGCCGCTCTTCCTCCTGCATCTGCCGGCGCGCCTGCTCGATCTGCTGCCGCGCCTGCTCGGCCTGCTCGGCGCCTTCCTTCGGCCGGCCCGCGCGCATCGAGCTCGCCGCCTGCTCGGCCTCGCTCGCCGCGGACTGCGCGTGCTCGCGCGCCTGCTCGCGCTGCGGATCCTGCATCCGCTCGGCGAGCTCGAGCAGCTTGCGCTCGATCTCGCGCTGCTCGCGCGCGAGCTCTTCGGCCGCGGCCTGCTGCGAGGCATCGCGCGGGCGCGCTTCGTCGAGCATGCGCTCGCGCGCCTCGTCGAGCGCGGTCGCCGCGCGGTCCTGCGCGTTCGCCGCGCGCTGCGACTGACCCTGCTGCAGCGCGTCGCGCGCCTCGGCCATTTTCTGCTGCGCCTCGCGCAGCGCGTCGGACGCGCGCGGTTCAGCGGTCTGGCCGGGCTCGGACGGCGACGATTGCGACGACTGCGATGCCTGCGGGGGCTGCGACGACTGCGACGCCTGAGGGGACTGCGATGACTGCGCTGATGGAGTTGTCTGGGCCGACTGCGACGACTGAGAGGATGGAGAGGCCTGCGACTGCTGCTCGGCCGCCTTCGCCTGCTGCGCGCTCTTCGCCGCCCGCGCGAGCAGCGCCGCTTGCTCCTCGGCGCCGGCCGCGCGCGCTTGTGCTTGCGCCTGCGCTTGTGCCGACTGATTCGCCTGCGCCTGCTGCGCCGCTTGCGCCTCCTGCAGCGCCTGCGCGGCGCGCGCGAGCGCTTGCTCGGCGGACTTCGCGGACTGCTCGGCCGCGTGCTCGTCGCCGGCGCGCAGCGACTCGCTCGCGCGCTCCATCGCTTCACCCGCGGCGCGCAGCTCGTCGCCGACCTCTGCGCGCGCGGCCGGCTCGATCGAGCTCGAGGCCGACGCGTGCTGCGCGAGCGAACGCGCCGCGCGCGCCTGGTCGCGCTGGCTCGCACTGAGCATCGGCGCGACGCGCGCGAGCTCAGCCGCTTGCTGCTGCAGCGCTTCGCGCGCGCGCGCCAGCGCTTGTTCGGCATCCGGCGTCGAGGCCAAGGCGTCGAGCGCCTGCTGCGCGGCGGCGCCGACCGCGTCGGGCTCGGCCTCGGTCGGCGCATCGCGCAGCGCTTCCAGCGCCGCGCGCGCGGCCGCGACGCGCTCGCGCGCCTCGGCGGCCTTGGCCTCGGCGGACTTCGCTTCGCCCGCCGGTCCCGCCGGCGGCGCCTGCGCCGCGCCGAGCTGCTTCGACGCCGCGTCCAGCGCCGCCGCGCGCGCCGCGTCGTAGCTCTCGAGCACCGCGCGATCCGTCGCCTGCGCGCGCTGCAGCTCGCCGAGCGCGGTCGCGAGCTGCTCGCGCTCGAGCGAGCCGTCGGCGCGCGCCTGTGCGAGCCCGCGCGCGAGCAGATCGCGCTGCGCCTGCGCCAGCGCCGCGAGCTCGCGCTGCAGCGCCTGGCCCTCGGGCCCCAGCGCTTCCTCGGTCGCGCGTTCCGCGCGCTCGCGCAGCTCCTGCTGCGCGGCGGCCAGCGCGCCGAGCTCCTGGGTCAGCGCCGCGGCTTCCTCGGCGCGCTCCTCGAGCTTGTCCAGCGAGGCGCGGTCGAGCAGCACCTGGAGCAGCTGCTGCAGGCGCGCCACCACCGCCTCCTGGTGTTCGAGCGAGCGCGCGAGCTCGTGATCCGACGAGCGCTTCGTCGATTCGCTCATGTGCTCGCGCAGCGTCAGCCCGCCGCCCTGCGCATCGCGTTCGCCGAGCAGCGCGAGCCCCTGGTCGAGCAGCTCGAGCGCGCGCGGCCGTCCCTCCGTCGCGAGGCGCTCGCGCAGGTTGCGCATCGTCTTCTCCAGGCGCTCGATCTGGTGCTCGAGCAGCTTCTGCTCGTTCGAGATCGCGCTCGGCTCGCCGGCCGGCGACTGCGCGGCGGCGGCCGGCGCGCGCAGCGCACACGCGGCGGCGAGCACGAGCGCGAGCGCGCAGCGCTGGAGCAGGGCGAGCGGCGAGGAGCTTGGCTGCGGCATGGCTGGATTCCTGGGCGTGGTGCGCGGCGGCGGTACGGGCGAAGAGAGCTGGCTAGCGGCGGTTCGATTCGCTGCGCGTGCGATCGCGGAGCGCCTGCTGGCGCTCGAGGATGTCGCGCGTCAGGCCGATCACGGCCTGGTAGTTGTCCCACTCGGCGATGCCGTCCTGCATGCGCTCGAGCAGCGCGCGCGCGGCGGCTTCGGCGGCGGCGGCCTCGGTCAGCCCCGCGTGCAAGTTCTCCGCGGTCGGCGCCGCGAGCGCGGCGCGCAGCGCGGCCTCGGCGCGCTCGAGGTGCGGTTGCTCGAGCTCGAGCGCGAGCCCGACGAGGTCGACCAGCAGCGCGGCCGCGCCGCCGTCGCCCAGACCGCTCTGGCGGCGCTGCGCGCACAGACCGCGCCACGCGTCGCGGCTCGGGCCGGCGCTCGCGTACGCGGCCTGCGCGTCGTCGAGCCGTGCGCACAGCGGCGCCGAGGCCTCGTCGACGCGCGCGTAGACGACGCGCTCGGCCAGGCCGGCCAGCTCGCGGAACAGCGTGCTCGAGTCGCCGCGGCTGCGCAGCACGCCGGCGAGCAGCGCGTGCGCCGCCTGCAGATCGGCCGATTCCCAGGCATCGTCGCCGCCGTGCGCGGTCAGCAGCTCGTCGTAGCGCGCGGCGCGCTCGAGCATCCGCTTGGCGAGCGCCTCGGCGTGCATGCGCGGACGCGCGAGATCGCCTTGCACCGCGCGCAGCAGTTCCTCGGCGCGCACGAGCACGATGCGCAGCGAGCTCGAGCGGCCCTCCTGCGCGAGCGGCTCGGTCGCATCGCTCGCCACGAGCACGAGGTCGTGCTGCGTCGCGATCGGCGCGTCGGGCATCAGCTGCGCGACTTCGAGCAGCGCGCTGCTGAACGCGCGCGGCAGCAATTGTCCGGGCGCGCCCTCGGCCGCGGGGACGCTGTTCGCGAGCGCGGCGCCCGGCGCGCCGAGCGGCAGCGCGATGCGCGCGCTCGGCGCGGTCCCCGGCGCGCTCGGGCGGCGCGTGAGCTCGTAGCCGAGCCCGGCGACGTACCAGTCGTCGCTGACCTGCGCGCGGATCCGCAGCGCGCCGTTGGCGGTGACGGCGAGCTCGCCGCCCTCGGGGCCGAGCCAGTCGACGCGCGGCGGTCGATCGGCGAGCACTTCGATCGAGTTCAGGCCCGGCGCGGGATTCACGAGGCCGCGCGCATCGGCGAGCAGGATCCGGTAGCGCAGGCCGTGCGTGAGCGCGAGCTCGCACGCCCACGCGTCGACGGGGGCCGCGCTCGCGTCCCCAGCTGGAGACGATGCAGCTGCAGTCGGTGCCGCTGCAGTCGATGCAGCTGCGGGATCAGCGGCAGCGCCCGCGCCCGCCGCGCCGGCCGTCGGCGCCGCGGCGGCGGCGGGGAACGGCGCGCGTGCCAGCGCATGCTCGGTGCCGCCGTCCTCGTCGCGCAGCGTCGCGCGCACGACGTCGCCGTGGACGCGCACGTGCACGGTCACGCGCGCGCCGCTCGGCACGCGCGCCGAGCCGCTCGGCTCGATGCGCGCCGCGGCGCGCGTGTACGCGGGCGGCTGGATCGACAGCGCGAGGCTCGCGACGTCGGGCGGTTCCTCGACGTCGATCACGATGCGCGGGCGCTCGTCCTGGTCGTCGCCGCCGACCACCCAGCCCTCGAAGTGCGGCGCGCGGCCGCCGCCGGCGGTCGCGAGCTGGCTCAGGCCGAGCAAGCTGGTCCGGTACAGCTGCGGCCCGGCGCGCGCGAGCGCGCGGCGCGTGCCGTCGCTCGCGACGAGCTCGACGCTGCCGGGATCGACGCCGTCGATCCGCGCCGCGAGGTCGATGCGCGCGCCGCGCGGCACGCGCGCGTGCAGCACGTCGGCGCTGCGCTCGAAGCGCGCGTTCGCGTCGGCGCTGGAGAGCTCGAGCTCGATCCGCGTGCGCGCGGGCCACGGCAGGTCCGCGCCCACGCCGCGCCGCGCGAACTGCGCGACGAGCCCGGGTTCGACCGCGGCGAACAGGCCCCACGCGCCGAGCGCGGCCAGCGCGAGCCCGAGCGCGCCGAGCGTCGGGCGCCACGAAAGGGCGGCACGCGTGTCGAGCGCGCGCGCGGCGTCGTCGGCCTGCGCGAGGATGCGCGGCGCGAGCTCGGGATCGTGCGCGCCCGGCGCGCGCTGCAATTCGACCGCGGTCACGAGCAGCTCGTCGCGTCCGCCGTGCGCGCGCTCCAGCAACAGTGCGAGCGCGCGCTCGTCCGGCTGGCGCCGCAGCGGCAGCACGAGCCAGCGCCACAGCGCGAACGCGAGGCCGGCGACCAGCGCGACCGCGTGGAACGCGCGCACCCAGGTCGGCACGCGCAGGCCCCAGTCGGCGAGGAAGGCCCACGCGACCCAGGCGGCCGCGCACGCGGCGACCAGCGCGAGACCGCGCGTCCACGCCGCGACGAGCAGCGCGCGCCGCAGCGCGGCGAGGCGCGCGGCGAGCTGCGGCGTGCGGGCGAGGTCGCGCGTCGACGTCATGCCGGGGAGCTCATCGCTGGAAGATCGGCAGGAAGCGGTAGGGGATCTGCAGGATCAGCACGGCCATCGCGGTGCCGAACGGCTTGCCGGGGCCGACCGCGTTGGGGAACGAGCCGTCGGACGCCTGCATCGACAACAGCTGGCGGCGCAGCTTGTCGTAGTACGTCTCCCAGTGTCTTCCGCCTGCGGTGTACATGGCCTGCACGCCGTAGTAGTGGCCGTACCAGAAGAAGTAATGGCCGTCGGCCTGCTCGCCGTAGCGGTACGAGAACGAATCCATGCCGCGCTGCAGGTAGTCGAGCCCGGCGCGTATCTTGTCGTCGGAGTAGATGCCGAGGCCGTACAGCGCGGTGACGCCGGCGGCGGTCAGCGGGAACGACGAGCGCGACGCGCTGCCCTTCTGGTAGCGGAACGCGCCGACCTCCGACTGCGGCATGTACGGGCGCGGGTGATCCGAGTACGCGTCGTCGCCGATGCTCGAGTCGGCGACGTAGCGCGCGGCGCGGTCGACCGTCGACTTGGGCACGTGGATGCCGATATTGCGCGCGGCGCGCAGCGCGAGCACCTGGCACACGACGATCGACATGTCGGAGTCGTCGGCCATCGGCTCGTAGCGCCAGCCGCCCTCGTCGTTCTGCGAGCCGACGATGAAGTCGACCGCGCGCTGCAGTCGCTCGCGCAGGTCCGGTCGCCACGACATCCCGTACGCTTCGGCGAGGAACAGCGTCGCGAACGCGTGGCTGTACATCCGCGACTTCTTGTACGTGATGTAGCCGTCGGGCGAGCTGCACGACAGCAGGAACGCCAGCGATTGGTCGATGTTGCGGCCGTACTCGCCGCGTCCCGACTGGTGCCCGGCCGCGAGGAACGCGAGGCCGGCCAGCGCGGTCACGCCGACGTGCGGGCCGCTGCCGGTCGCCTTGTACGAGTCGTTGAGCTTGAACCCGATGTCCGCCGACCAACTGCCGTCGGCGGCCTGCTGCGACGCGAGCCACGCGAGCCCGCGCTCGACCGCGCGCGCCTGCTCGGGCGTCACGACGATGCCGCCCTCCGGCGCCGCGTTGGCGCGCGCCGGCGCCGGAGCGTTCGGCGCCTGCGCGCGCGAGGCCTGCGGCGCCGCGAGCGCGGCGAGCGCGAGCGCGGCGATCGAGGCGAGCCAACCGGCGCTGCGTGAGCTCATGGCGGTGGTCATCGGTGGGACTCCCAGGTGTGGAAGCGCTGCTCGTCGAACGTCGCGAGCACGCTGCCGCCGACGGCGGTCCAGTCGAGATCGCGGAAGTCGGCGGCAGGACCTTCGAGCGCGCCCTGCCACAGGCTCGCGCCGCTGTCTCGATCGTACAGGGACAGGCACAGCCTGCGCGCGCGGCCGTCGCGTCCGTCGACGCGCCAGGCCACGAGCACGCCGCGCGCTCCGACCAGCGGCGCGGGCATGCCCTCCCAGTCGAGGTCGTCCGCCGCGATCGGCAGGCGCTGCAGCCAGCGCACGCCGCGCGAGAGCTCGACCAGCGTGACCGGCGTCTCGAGCTTCGCGCCCGCTTGGAACACGCACACGAACGGCACGTCGACGTGCAGCGTCGAGCTGCCCCACGCGCCGATCACGCGCTCGTCGTAGCGCAGCCGCAGCAGCGGTCGCGCGGTGCCGTCGCGCGCGGAGAACGCGAGCAGCGCGCCGTTCGGATCCGGGTCGGGGCCGCGGCCCATGCGCGTGACGAGCGTGCGCTCGCCGGCGTACTCGATCAGCGCGTCGAGCTCCGCGCCGCCCTCGGGGCGCAGCGCGAACGCGAGGCTGCCGTCCTGCAGCGAGAACCCGCGCACGAGCGCGCTGTCCGCCGGCCGCGAGCCGCGGAAGCGCGGGATGCACACGCGACCGGCCTCGATCCACGACTCGTCGGCGCCGCGGCCGTCGAGCGGGACGCCGAGCGAGAACTCGCCGAGGTGCGCGCCGCGCAGCGCGTCGAACACGAGCAGGCGCGCATCGGTCTGCGACCACGCGAGCAGCGCGAGCTTTCCGTCGCCGGCGATCGGCCGCCGCCACGGCTGGCGCTCGCGCGAGGTCGCCTGCCACAGCAGCGCACCGCTGCGCGCGTCGAAGCCGCTGAGGAACGCCGTGCTGTTCGCGAGCGCGGTCGCGACGAGCACGCCGTCGACCGCGCACAGCGCGAGCTCGGACTCCTCGTCGACGCGCGCGCGCCACGCGAGCTCGCCGCTCGACAGGTCGAGGCCGACGAGCGTCGCATCGAGCGCGAGGCACACGCGGTCCGCGGCGACCAGCGTCGACTGCGGCGGCGTCTCCGAGTACAGCGACGCGACCCACACCGGGTCGCTGCTCGATTGATCGCTCCACGCCTCGATGCGGCCGTTGCGCCAGACCAGTGCGAGCTCGCGCGCGGCGCGCGCGGGCTCGTCGGTGCCGCCGCCGGGCGTCGTCGGTGTGCGGAAGCGGCCGAGCAGGCGGCTCGGCAGGTCGAGCTCGACGCGCGCGTCGAGCGGACCGTCGAGGCGCGCCGGATGCGCGGCGGCGAGCGGCTGCGCGGCGGCGCTGTCCGCGGCGGCCGTCGGCGCGGCGCTCGCGCCGCCGATCAGCCGCTCCAGCGCGCTCGCGAGCGCGGCGTTGCCGTTCGCGCCCGCGGCGGCGCCGAGCGCGCGCAGCACGACGCGCTCGTCGGCGTCGGGCGCGGCGCCGTTGCTGCGCAGCTCGCGCGCGAGCTCGGCCAGGCGTCCGATGTCGCCGGCGCGCTGCCACGCCGTGCACAGATCCAGGCGCGCGCGACGCGCGGCGCTGCTCAGCGGGTGGCGCCGGCCGAGCGCCAGCAGCGCGTCGACCGGCGGATCCTCGCCGAGCGACTGCAGCTCGGCCTCGGCGGCCGCCTCGTAGTTCGCCGGCAGCTTGGCGGCGCCGCCGGACGCGAGCTCGCGCATGTTGCGCGCGACGCTCGGCCACAGCTCGAGCGCCGCGAGGTCCGGCTCGGCCTGCGGTGAGAGCAGCAGATCCTGCAGCGCGACCAGCGCGGCCTCGTGCGCGCCGCGGCCGCGCGCGGCGGCCGCGCGCATCAGCGCGCGCCACGTCGCGAGCGCGAGCGGCATGTCGCCAGCCGGCTGTTGCGCGGGCGGCAGTCCGAGCGCGACGCCGTAGATCTCCTCCGCGTGGCGCGCGAGCGCGGCCGCCGGCATCGTGAGGTCGCCGGGCAGTTGCGAGAGCGCGTGCAGCGCGGCTTCGCGCTCGTCGCGCCGGTCGGTCGGGATCAGCGCGAACGAGGTCAGCTCGAGCTCGAGCCGCCGGCGCGGCGAGCTCGCCGTCGCCAGCGCGTCCTTCAGGCGCGCGCGCGCTTCGTCCGCGCGTCCGAGCCCGGCCAGCCATTCGGCCTCGAGCAGCGCGAGCGTCTCCAAGCGCTCGCGCGGTGCGCGCTCGCGCGCCGCCGCGGGCGCGCCGGCGAGGTCGCGGTGCGCGCGGCCGAGCTCGGCCAGCGCATCCTCGACGCGGCCGCGTCCCGCCAGCGAACGCGCGCGCTGTTCGCGCAGCGACAACAGCTCGTCGACCGCGCGGCCCGGTTCCGCGCCGCGCAGCCGCGCGAGCGCGCGCTCGAGCAGCGCGTTCCAGTCCAGGCACGCGGCGAGCTGCGCGCCCGACAGCGAGTACAGCTGCTCGCCCGCGACGAGCACGTTGCCGGTGGCGCGGCGATCCCAGCCGTCCGGCGCGACCGCGCGCGACTCGCCGGTCCGCGCGTCGAGCCACTCGGGCCCTTCGAAGCTCGGCACGAGCAGCAGATCGCCGCACAGGCGCGCGCGCGGCGCGTCGTCGTCCTCGTTGCGCGTCGGACGCGCCCACGCGGCCTGCAGCGCGCCGCCCGCGCGCCAACCGCCGTCGCGCGTCCAGCGGCCGATCAGGCCTGGGCCCGAGCGCGAGTCAGGAGCGGATCCGAGCCACACGCCGTCGCGGTCGGCGCCGAGCAGCACCGACGGGTACGCGCCGGGCGCCTTGGCCCAGCCGAAGCGACCGTGCGGCAGCGCGAGCAGCCGATGGCCGTCCTGCGCGTCGAGCACGAACAGCTCGGAGGCGTCGGTCGGCGCCGCGATCACGACGCCGTCGGTCGCGACGGGCGGCGCGTTGCGCCACACCGTCGGCCGGCGCTGCTCGCCCATGCCGCGCACCGCCGACTGCTGGATCGAGTCGTACGACGCGCTCCACAGCGCCTCGCCGGTGTCGGGGTCGAGCGCCGCGACGACGCCGAGGTTCGTCTGCGCGATCAAGCGGCCTTCGCTCCACGCGAGCGGCGCCGCGCAGAACTCGCGCAGGTAGCGGTTGAACATGTTGAGCTCGCCCTGACCGCTGACGACCCACGTCGACCACAGCAGACGCCCGGTGTCGAGCTCGAAGCAACCGACGTGGTACTCGATGCGGCCGCGCATCCGGCAGAACGGCGCGTACACGCGCCCGGCGTCGACGAGCGGCGGTCCCGCGACGCGCATGCGCTCGGCGAACGAGCCGCTCTCGCCGTCCCAGTCGCGCGGCGGCTCGTGCGACCACAGGCGCTCGCCGCTTTGCGCGTCGAAGCCGAACAGGCGCCGCTCGGGCGTCGGCCGCATGATCCGGATGTGCTGGAACGAGTCGTTCTCCTGGTCGCGCCACGGCACCTGCAGCGCGGCGACCGCGACGCCGGCGCCGAGCGCGGGCTCGATCCACGCGAACTCCGGATCGGCGCCGCCGAAGAACTCGCTGCCGCGCTCGCTCTCGCGCCAATCCTCCCAGCCGCGCGGCTCGCCGGAGCGCCAGGCGGCGCGCCCGGTCGCGGCTTCGAAGCACGCGAGCTCGAGGCCGTTGCTCGCGTACACGCGTTCGCCGTGCGCGACCGGCCAGAGGTTGTAGCGATCCGTGCTGTAACTGCGGCGCAGGTACGGCCCCAGGCCGAGGTCCGTCGTCCAGCCGAC
>SCVU01000813.1 GCA_004296785.1 Planctomycetota bacterium | reverse complement strand
ACGTCGCCGCCAGCGCTTTCCTCGACGCGTACGCGCAGAGCGTCGATCGCCGCGACCAGCGCCGCACCGTGTCGATCGACTGGGGCGTGTGGAGAGAGGCCGGCTTGGCGGCACAGGCGTCGCACGCGGATGTGCGGCGCGCCGCAGCGGCGCCGGCCGCACGCGCGCCGCGGCGCACGCCGCGACTTGCGCCGCAGCGCGCCCGCGACGGCGCGGCGGCGGGGCCGTTCGTGCTGGAGACGCGCTACTCGCCGCAGACGCACTGGCTGCTCGACGAGCACCGGACTCGCGACGGCATCGCGGTGCTGCCGGGGACCGCGTACCTCGAGATGGCGCGCGCCGCACTGATCGAGATCGGCGCCGCGCCGGTCTTCGAGCTGTGCGATCTCGCGTTGCTGCGACCGCTGATCGTCGCCGACGGCGAGGCGCGCGACGTGCGCGTGGAGCTGCAACCCGAGCCGGGCGGCTTTGCGTTCCGCGTGCTCAGTCGCTCCGATGCGCGCGAGCTGCACGCGGGCCTGGACGCCAGCGCGGCACCGGCGGAATGGATCGTCCACGCGCAGGCCGCCGTGCGCGTCGACGCGCCGCGCGCGGCAGCGGACGCGCCGCTGCGCGAGATCGAGGCACGCTGCGCGACGCACCGGATCGCGGACGGGGCTCCCGCGCTCGCGGCGATCCAAGCGGGTCGCATGCGCTTCGGATCGCGCTGGCAGGCGCTGCGCGAAGTGCGACTGGGACCCGGCGAGGCGCTCGCGACGCTGGAGTTGCCGCCGGGGCTGGTCGGGGACCTCGACCAATACGGACTGCATCCGGCGCTGCTCGACATCGCGACGACGTGCGGGCTGGAGCTCGCCGAGCTGCACGCGGCTGCGGGTCCCGACCGACCCGCGGTCGGCGGCGCCGCCGGCGCGGGACTGTGGGTGCCGCTCTCGTATCGCAGCGTGCGCGTGCACGCGCCACTCGGCGCGAGCGTGCGGAGCTGGCTGCGCGGCAGCCGCAGCAACCGCGCCGGCGCGGACATCCTGAGCTTCGACGTGACGCTGACCGACGCGCAGGGCCGCAGTTGCGTCGAGATCGACGATTTCGCGCTGCGCCGCACGCGCGGCGCGCTCGCGATGGCGGCCGCCGCGCCGAGCGCACGGCCGCGCGCCGCGCGTGCCGACTCGGAGCGCGCAGCGGACGAGTCGGAGCGCGCGTCCGCGCGACCCGCATCGCCCGCGCTGGCGGCGCTGCGGCGCAACCTCGAGCAGGGCATCCGCCCGGCCGAGGGCGTCGAGGCGCTCGTGCGCATCCTGGCCGGGCCGCAGCACGCGCAGATCGTCGCGACCACGCTGGACCTCGACGGACTGCGCGCGCAGGCACAGGCGCTCGGCGCCCCGGCGGACGCGGCGGCGGGCGCCACCGACGCGGCGGCGACGCGTGCGGCGGATGGCGGCGGATTCGTCGACGCGAGCGACGGGATCGAGCACGTGCTCGCCGGGTTCTGGAAGGAGCTGCTCGGCGTCGCCTCGGTCGGCGTGCGCGACAACTTCTTCGACCTCGGCGGCCACTCGTTGATCGCGGTGCGCCTGTTCGCGCGGATCAAGCGCGCGTTCCAGGTCGACTTTCCGATCTCGCTCCTGTTCGAGGCGCCGACGATCGAGCGCTGTGCCGCGGCGATCCGCGCGGCGCAGGGCTCGGCACGCGCACCGGAGGAAGCACGCGCTCGACCGGAACAGGCGCGCTTCACGCACCTCGTGCCGATGCACTCCGGCCGCGGCGGCGACGGGACGCCGCTGTTCGTGGTCGCCGGCATGTTCGGCAACGTGCTCAATCTGCGGCACCTCGTGAACCTGCTCGGCGACGACCGACCCTGCTTCGGACTGCAGGCGCTCGGCCTGTACGGCGCGCAGTCGCCGCACGAGACGTTCGAGCAGATGGCCGGCGACTATCTGGTCGAGATGCGGCGCGTGCAGCCGCACGGCCCGTACCTGCTGAGCGGCTTCTCCGGCGGCGGCATCACGGCCTTCGAGATCGCACGGCAGCTCCTGGCGTCCGGCGAGGAAGTGGCGCTGCTCGCGCTGCTCGACACCGCGGTGCCCGAGCCGCCGCAGCTGCGCGCGAGCGAGCGCGCGCGCATCCACTGGCAGCGCATGCTGCGGCGCGGACCGGCCTATCTCGCCGAGTGGGCGCGCGAGAAGTTGGACTACCAACGCGCGCGCGCGCGCCAGCGGCGCGCGGACGCACATCCGGTCGCGATGCCGTCCGAGTTCCGCTCCGACGAGATCGGCCGCGCGTTCCGGCGCGCGCTGGGTCGCTACCGCGTGCGCGGATACCCGGGCGTGCTGACGCTGTTCCGACCGCCGCTGGAGATCGCGCACGTGCTCGGACCGCGGCGCCGCGCGAACGCGAAGCGCGAGCTCGTGTTCCCCGACAACGGCTGGGGTGCGTACGCGCGGCGCGTCGACGTGCACGAGGTGCCGGGCGACCACGACAGCATGGTCCTGGAGCCGAACGTGCGCGTGCTCGCAGCGAAGCTCCGCCACTGCATCGCCGCGGTCGAGCCGCGCACGCGCAACGGAGTCGCGCGATGAGCTGGACCGTGCCGCTCGCGCTGTACGGCTGGATCGGCTGCGTGGCGATCCTCTTCGCCACGCTCGCGCCGGCGCGCGCGGCGCTCGCGGCGTATCTGATCGGCTGGCTGCTGCTGCCCGTCGCCGAGCTCGAGCTGTTCGACGTCTTCGACTACGGCAAGAGCACCGCCGTCCCCGGCGTCGTCTTCCTCGCCGTCGTCGCGTTCGACGGCGCGCGGCTGATGCGTCTGCGCCTCGGCTGGCTCGACCTGCCGATCGCGCTCGTCTGCGCGGCGCCGCTGTGCTCGTCGCTGAGCAACGGCATCGGCTGGTACGACGGGCTCTCGAGCTCGACGTACCAGGTGATCGTGTGGGGGCTGCCGTACCTCACCGGACGCCTGTACTTCTCGACGCCGGACGGCATGCGCCTGCTCGGCATGGGCGTGCTCGCCGGCGGGCTCGCATATGCCCCGCTGTGCTGGTGGGAGATCCGCATGAGTCCGCAGCTGCACACCGACGTGTACGGGTTCCTGCAGCACGACTGGACGCAGACGCTGCGCTCGGGCGGCTACCGACCGATGGTGTTCCAGCACCACGGACTGATGCTCGGCCTGTGGATGAGCGCGGCCTCGTTGGTCGCCGTCGCGCTGTGGACGAGCGGGACGACGCGGCGCGTCTGGGGCGTGCCGCACGTGTTCGTCGCCGCGCTGCTGTGCGCGACGACCGCGCTGTGCAAGTCGTTCGGCGCGCTCGCGCTGCTGCTGATCGGCGCGGCGACGCTGTGGTCGATGCGCGCGCTGCGCAGCTCGCTGCCGATGCTGCTGCTCGCGTGCCTGCCCGCGAGCTACGTGCTGCTGCGCGTCTCCGGCAACTGGTCGGGAGACGCGCTGACGAGCGCCGTCGCCGAGGTGAGCAGCGCGCGCGCGCACTCGCTCGCGTACCGCTTCGACGCCGAGGAACAGCTGCGCGACAAGGCGGAGCAGAAGCCGCTGCTCGGCTGGGGCGGCTGGGGCCGCAGCTTCGTGCGCCGCCAGGCGGATCCGGACAGCCGCGAGATGGTCGTCACGGACAGCCTGTGGATCCTCTTCTTCGGCAAGTACGGGAGCCTCGGGCTCGCCGCGATGCTGCTGACGTTCCTCGTGCCGGTGCTCGCGCTGTGGAGGCGCCACCCGCCACGGACGTGGTGGCGACCGCAGGCCTTCTGGCCGTGGGTGCTGGCGCTCGTCCTCACGCTCTATGCGATCGACAACCTGGTCAACGCGATGCTCAATCCGATCTATCTGCTGATCGCGGGCGGGCTGTGCGGGTTCGCGTCGGTTCGCGTCGCGGCGGTGTCGCGAGCGCGCAGCTTTGGAAGCATCCCACCGCCGCCGCGGCTCGACGCGCGGGTAGAGCTGCGATGAGCGACGCCGCCTGCTCACCCGCGCGCCTGCTCGTGGTGATCGTCAACTACGGAACCCCCGAG
Organism: Planctomycetota bacterium; assembly: GCA_004296785.1. GTDB lineage: Bacteria > Planctomycetota > UBA1135 > UBA1135 > GW928-bin9. Next base: position 1,353 of record SCVU01000813.1, on the reverse strand, counting down.
CTCACGATCGACTGCTTGCGGAGCCTGCGAGCGGAGGTGACCGCGCTGGGCGGCACGCGCGTCGTCGTCAGCGACAACGCGTCGGGCGACGACTCGGTCGAGCGCATCGCGGGCGCGATCGCGGAGCACGGCTGGCAGCACTGGGTCACGCTGCTGCCGCTGGAGCGCAACGGCGGCTTCGCGTACGGCAACAACGCGGCGATCGCACCGGCGCTCGCCTCGGCCGATCCGCCCGCCTACGTGCTGCTGCTGAACTCCGACACGGTCGTCCGCGCCGGCGCGCTCGGCGCGCTGCTCGAGTTCATGGACGCGCGCCCGGACGTCGGCATCGCCGGAAGTCGGCTCGAGGACGCGGACGGCACGCATCAGCACTCGCGCTACCGCTTCCTCTCGTTCTGGACGGAGCTCGACTCCGGGCTGAAGCTCGGAATCGTGACGCGACTGCTGCGCGAGCGCAGCATCGCGCCGCCGCTGGTCGAGACCGCGCACGCGATCGACTGGGTCGTCGGCGCCAGCATGATCGTGCGCCGCGAGGTCTTCCGGGACGTCGGTCTGCTCGACGCGCACTACTTCCTCTACTTCGAAGAAGTCGACTTCTGCCTGGCCGCGCGCCGCGCGGGCTGGACGTGCTGGTACGTTCCGACGAGTCGCGTCGTGCACTTCGTCGGGCGCAGCACGGGCCTCACGCGCGTCGGCGAGCGGCCGGCGCGCCGGCCGCGCTACTGGTTCGAGTCGCGGCAGCGCTACTTCCAGAAGAACCACGGCCGCGCGTATGCGCTCGCGGCGGACGTCGCGTGGGTCGCGTGCTACGCGTCGTGGCGCGTGCGCCGCGTCCTGCAGCGCAAGCCCGACACGGACCCTCCGCACATGCTCGAGGATTTCCTGCGGTTCCGCTGGCGCGCACTGCGCGCCAGCCGCTAGCACGCACGAGCGCCGCGCTCCGATGTCGCCATCGAACCCGCTGCCTCGCTCGAGCGCTCGCGGCAAGCGCGGCCGGCTGGCGCGTCGCGCGACCGTCGCCGCGCTGCTCGCGTTCGCGCTGCTCGAGCTCGCGGCGCGCGCGCTGTGCGACGAGGCCAACAACGGCATGCCGCGCATCGGTCGATTCCCGCTGCTGCCGCTGCGGCCGACGGAGAGCGTCGTGCGCGCGAGCCTCGAGCGCAGCAAGCCGTCGACCTACGTCGTCGCGGACGCCGAGCTCGGTTGGACGATCGGCCGCTCCGGCGTGGACCTCGACGCGAGCGGAGCGACGAAGTACGAATCGAATGGCCAGGGACTGCGTGCCGCGCGCGAGCACGTCTACGCGCCGCAGCCGGCGCCGGGACGCGTGCGCATCGTCACGCTCGGCGACTC
>SCVU01000812.1 GCA_004296785.1 Planctomycetota bacterium | reverse complement strand
TCGCCGAGCGGCTCGAGGGCGCGCACGGCGTCGCGTTCGACGCGCTCGACGGCATGCCGACCTCCGCCGTGCCCGGCCACGCCGGACGGATGCACATCGGGTCGATCGGCGGCGCGCGCGTGCTGTTGCAGCAGGGCCGCGCGCACCTGTACGAGGGCTGGAGCGCCGAGCAGGTCACGCGCTCGGTGCGCGCGTTCGCCGCGCTCGGCTGCCGCGCGCTCGTGCTGACGAACGCGGCGGGCGGACTGCGCCGCGAGTGGGAGCCGGGCGCGCTGATGCGCGTGACCGATCACGTGAACCTGCAGCGCCGCGCACCGCTGCGCGCGAGCGAGCGCGCCAGCGGTTGTGCGTACGACGCGGCGCTCGGCGCGCGCGTCGACGAAGCGGCGCGCGAGTGCGGCGTCGCGCTCGAGCGCGGCGTGTACGCGGCGCTGCTCGGCCCGAGCTACGAGACGCCGGCGGAGATCCGGATGCTCGCCTCGCTCGGCGCCGACGCGGTCGGCATGAGCACGGTCGCCGAGGCGGCGGTCGGGTACGCGTGCGGCCTGCGCGTCGCGGCCGTCTCGTGCATCACGAACCACGCGGCGGGCATCGGCAGCGAGCCGCTCTCGCACGCCGAGGTCGTCGAGACCGGCAAGCGCGCCGCGTCGCGCTTCGCACAGTTGCTCGAGCGCGCGCTGCCGGCGCTGGCGCGCTCGGTCGCGCTCGCGCTCGTGCTGTGTTTCGGGCTGCTCGCGTGTCGCACGGCGCCGCCGCTCGCGCTGGACCGGCTCGAGCTGTACTTCGGCATCGAGCGGCCGAACGGGGCCTACGTCAGCGAGTACGAGTGGCAGCGCTTCGAGTTCGAGGTGCTGATCCCCGAGCTGGGCGGGTACACGGTGCTGCGCGCGGACGGCGCGTGGAGCGATGCGGCGAGCGGCGCAGTCGCGCGCGAGCCGTCGCGCGCCGTCGTCCACTACTTCGAGCCGCGCGAGCTCGACGCGCTGCGCGCGAAGGCCGCGCGCGTCGCCGACGAGTACAAGCGGCGCTTCGACCAGCAGTCGGTGCTGATCGGCTGGTCCGCGGGGATCCACGCGTTCCGATGACGAGCGCATCGCGCTGGCTCGACCGCCTCGAGCGCGTCGGCAACCGCCTGCCCGATCCGGCGCTGCTGTTCGTCCTTTGCACGCTGCTCGCGTTCGGCGCGTCCGCGCTGCTCGCCGACCGCCCGACCGGCATCACCGACGCGCGCAGCGGTCAGGCGCTCGTCGTCGCGAACCAGTGCACGGTCGACGGCGTGCTCGCGTTCGGCGCGGGGCTCGTGCGCAACTTCGTCGCGTTCCCGCCGCTCGGCCTCGTGCTCGTCGCGATGCTCGGCCTCGGTCTGGCCGACCACTCGGGGTTCATCGCGACGCTGCTCAAGGGCCTGCTCGGCCTGACGCCGCGCAAGTACCTGACGCCGATCGTGATCGCCGCCGGCATCATCTCGCACTCGGCGGTCGACGCCGGTTTCGTGCTCGTGATCCCGCTCGCGGCGCTCGTTTTCGCCGCCGCCGGTCGGCATCCGCTGGCCGGCCTCGCCGCGGGTTTCGCCGGCGTCTCCGGCGGCCTGAGCGCGAACCCGGTGCCGTCGAGCCTCGACGCGCTCGTGCAGGGCATCACGCAGAGCGCGGTCGCGGTGCTCGATCCCGCGCGCACGGTGAATCCGCTGTGCAACTGGTACTTCAACGCCGCGGCGAGCGTGCTGATCCTGCTCGCCGGTTGGTGGATCACCGACAAGGTCGTCGAGCCGCGCGCGCGGCGCGTGCCGGTCGACGGCGACGCGGGCGCGCTCGAGCTCGGCGCGCTCTCACCGGGCGAGCGCGCGGGACTGCGCTGGGCCTTCGGCGTGCTGTTCGCGTGCGCCGCGCTCGTCGTCGCCGCGTGCTGGAGTCCGACGAGCGCGCTGCGCAACTCGGCGGGCAGCCTGACCGCGCAGGATGCGCCGCTGATGCAGCTGATCGTGCCGCTGCTGTTCGTCGCGGGGCTGGCGAGCGGGCTCGCGTTCGGCTTCCGCTCCGGCCGCTACCGCTCGCAGCGCGACGTGATGGCGGGCTTCACGCGCTCGATGGAGGGGATGGGCAGCTACCTCGTGATGGCGTTCTTCGCCGCGCAGTTCATCGCGGTGTTCGCGCAGAGCAACCTCGGCGCGTGGCTCGCCGCGCGCGGCGCGACCGCGCTGCGCGAGCTCGACCTCGCGCCGCAACCGACGGTGCTCGGCGTGATCGCGATCAGCGGCGGCGTCGACATCGTGATCGGATCGTGCTCGGCGAAGTGGGCGCTGCTCGCGCCGGTGCTCGTGCCGATGGGGATGCAGCTTGGGCTGTCGCCGGAACTGATGCAGGGCGCGTATCGGATCGGCGACTCGACGACGAACATCATCACGCCGCTGATGCCGTACTTCCCGCTCGTCGTCGCGTACTGCCAGCGACACTGCAAGACGTGTGGGATCGGCACGCTGGTCGCGCTGATGCTGCCGTACTCGCTGGGCTTCCTCGCGCTGTGGAGCGCGCTGCTGCTCGTGTTCTGGCAGCTCGGGATCCCGCTCGGCCCCGGCGCGCCGTACGCGTACCCGTGAGCTAGAAGCGCAGCGTGTACTCGAGCTTGACCGCGAGCTCGGCGAAGGTCGGCACGACCGAGTCCTCGTGCTCTTCCCACGCGCGGTTGAGCGCGACGCGCACCTCGCGCCCCGGCTCGAGGATCCAGCGCAGCCGGCTGTTCAGCCCGAGCGAGTCCGACTCGCTGTCCCACTGCGCGAAGTTCGTCCACGCGAGCGTCGGGCTGAAGTTGACGTTCGCGCGCAGCTGCGCGAGGCGCGTCGTGAACTCGCCGTCCGGCAGGTCGGCGCGCGTCTCGCCGTAGTGCGCGCTCCCGTTGAAGCGCGGCGACGGCCGCCACACGAGGTCCGCCGACCAATCGGTGCTCGTGCCGTCGAAGAACTCGCCGGCCGAGACCGACGCGCCGAGGAGCCAGGCGCGCGAATCGCCGCTGCCGACATCCGCGCGCACGCGCGTCCAGTCGTAGTCGCCCGCCGGGATCGTCACGCCGTCCTGGATCTCGAAGTCCGCGTCGAGCACGTCGCGCACGTGCTCGATCCCGACGCTGAGCTCGTCGCCGCTCTCCGTGGAGAAGCCGAACGGCTGCACTTCGACCACCGCGGTCTCGAGCTCGTCGTCGAGATCCGTGACGAGCGTCGACGCGACCTCGAACTCGTACTGCCGGATCCACGTGTGCGGCCGCGGCGCGAAGGTCAGCGCGCCGTCGTACTTGCGGATCCCGGTGCGCGGTACGAAGCCGAGCGCAGCGTCGAAGTCTTCCCCGATCTGCTTGGCCGAGGTGCTCCACGACCAAGTGTCGTTCGGGTAGGAGATCGTCGCGCCGAACGCCTCGTCCTCGCCGCCGCCGTCGCCGCTCGACGTGCCGAGCAGCCACGCGTAGCCGCGCAGCGCCTTGTCGCCGCGGAACGACGAGCTCTTGAAGTTCGCGTCGAAGCCGTAGAGCTGGTTCGACGCAGCGCCGCTCGGATCGCCGGAGGTGAAGATCGCGCCGAGCGTCGACTGCTCGCCGACGTTGCGCGTGATCCGCGCGACGCCGAGGTTCTGGCCGTCGACGTCGGCGGCGGAATCCGTCTGCACGTCGAGCAGCCCGATGCTCCACGGTCCCGCGCGGCCGGTCAGCTTGCCGCCGCCGAGCAGCGGCACCGGATGGCCGCCGGCGTCGAGCCCGATGCGGCGGCTGAAGAACGGGATCAGATCGGTGCCGCCGCCGCCGAAGCCGGGCGCGAGGTCGGCGAAGGAGAACAGGCCGGCGTCCTGCAGGAAGAAGTCGCGCTTCTCGGGGAAGAACAGCGGGAAGCGCGTCAGGTTGATCTGCCGCGAGTCGACCTCGGTGTCCGCGAAGTCGGTGTTGATCGTCAGCAGCGCGTTGAGGCTCGGCGTGATCTTGTACAGCGCATCCAACCCCGGATCGCCGAGCAGATCGTGGTCGTTCGACGCTTCGTCGTCGCGCCAGCGCGCGACGAAGAACGGCGTCACGTCGAGCCCGACGCCCTGGCGCATGCCCGCAAGCCCGCCGAGCTCGCCCGCCTCCGACACGAGGAAGAAGTTCTGGTCCTGCGACGCGTTCGACCAGCGCGACTCCTCCTCGTGGCGCTTGTTGAATCGGCGCACGTTGAGGCCCCACGTGTCGTTGCCTTCGCGGAAGTTCAGCGTCTTGAACGGCAGCTCGAACTCGAGGCAGTAGCCGTGCTCGTCGATCGACGCGCGCCCGTCCCAGATCCCGTCCCACGGCTTGTTGAAGTCCTGGCCGTTGTTCGCGACGAGCGCGTCGCCGAGGTCGCCGCGCGGGTTCATCTGGAACCAGAACGCGTTGCGCTTGTCGTGGAACGTGTCGATCAGGATCTCGACGCGGTCGTCGGGGTCGAGGTTCGCGTCGCGCTCGAGCTGGCGCGCGAGGATGCGCGCGGGCTCGCGGTCGTAGCAGCGCACGCCGATGTAGAGCACGTCCGGCGTGTACGCGATCCGCACGTCGGTCGCTTCGAGCGGCGCAGCGCCCTCGACGGGCTCGACCTGCACGAGCGCGCCGATCGGCGTCGCGCGCGCCCAGCACTCGTCGTTCAGGCGCCCGTCGATCTTCGGCGGCGCGTCGATGCGCAGCGCGCGCGCGCTCGGGCGCTCGCGCGTGAGCGGATGCCGCGGCGCC
>SCVU01000811.1 GCA_004296785.1 Planctomycetota bacterium | reverse complement strand
GCGAGCGGCAATTGACGGTCGAGCTCGGCGCGCATCAAGTCCTCGACGCCGCCGGCGCGCGCCTCGGTGAGGCAGCGCTCGCGCTCGGCCGCCGTCAGCGACCCGTCGGCGCGCGCGGCCGAGACGGTCAGGCGCACGAGCCGCGTGAGCCCGGCGTCGACCGCCGGGATCGGCGGCGGCTGAGTCGCGGGCGCGGTGCCCGCGGTGGGCGAGCTCGCCGAGGTCGAACTCGCGGTGGCCGCGCTCGTGCGCACCTCGGTCGTGCCCGGGTGCACCGGCGCGGGCGCCGACTGGCGCGCGCGGAACGTCTCGAACAGGCCGACCGCGAGTCCGGCGGCGCCGAGCAGCGTGTTCGCGTTGAGGAACGGGTGCGAGCCGCCGGTCAGATAGCGCGACGCGCCTTTGTGGCGCTTGCCGCGCATGCCGAGGGCGACGTTGACGAGGGAGAACAGCGTGCCGAGTTCGCGCATGGGTCGAGGGGCGCGGATTGTACTCCGCTCGGCGGCGCGCATTTCACGCGCATCGCCGCGCCGCCTACTTCAGCGCCCAGCGCTCGAGCTCCGGCAGCCCGGCGAGCACGATCCGCCCGATCGCGTCGAGGCTCGCCTTCGAGCAGTTGTCGAGCGTGTCCGCCGCGTGGTGCCAGTGCTGGTTGTTCGGCCCGTAGCTGAAGTCGATCAGGTCGACGCTCTTCACGCCGACGTTCATGAAGCTCAGGTGATCGTCGCGGATCTCCAGGCGCGGCCCGTCGACGTGCGCGCCGAGGCCGATGCGCTTGGCGGCGCCGAAGAAGATCCGCTGCAGCTCGGCGTCGCTGTACGTGTCCGTGTGCAGTTTCAGTTCCTTGTCGCCGACCATGTCGAGCAGCACGAAGGCCTTGACGCGCGCGAGCTCGCCCGACTTCTCGAGCGCCCGCGCGTGGTGCCGCGAGCCGTAGCAGTTGTCGTCGCCCTCCCACTCGACCACGGCTTCCTCGCCGTCGATGAACAGCAGCCGGTACGCGACCGGGCCCTTGCCGCGCGCCGCGGCGAGCACGCGCGCGAGCTCGAGCAGCACGGCCGTGCTCGACCCCGCGTCGTTCGCGCTGATGAACTCGAAGTCCTTGATGCGCTTCGTGTCGAAGTGCGAGCCCAAGATCACGAGCGGCGCCGGCTTGCCGTCCTTGCGCGGCGCGGCCTCGACGTCGGCGTAGACGTTGCCGAACTCGGTCTCGTCGACCGGCGTCTTGGCGCGGAAGCTCTCGCGCACCGGCGCGAGCCCGACCGCGCGCAGCTCGTCCTCGAGGTACGCCTTGAGCTTGTCGTTGGCCGGCGAGCCCGACGGCCGCGGTCCGAGCGCGACCTGCTTCTCGAGGTGCGTCCACGCGCGCGCGGCGTCGAACGGCATGCTCGCGACCGAGTTGGCGCCCTGGCCCTGCCCCTGCGACGTCGCGTCGCAGGCGGCAGCGGCCCAGGTCGCGCAAAGGAACGCGAGGACGGCCCAGTGGATTCGGCGCGGACGCATCGGCTCATCCTACGCGGCGTCCGCCGCGGGGCTCTAGTCGCGGGCTCTAGTCGCGGGCTCTAGTCAGGGCCGCATCCGGCCGAAAGAGGCGCCGGCATCCGCTGCGCCCGACCTCGCTTCCCCGGTTCCTTCCGATGGCTGATCCCCGCGATTCCCTGCTCGATCTCGCCGCG
>SCVU01000810.1 GCA_004296785.1 Planctomycetota bacterium | reverse complement strand
GCGGCAAGCGCGCGAAGGAGCTCCAGCCCGAGCAGGCGGTCGCGCGCCTCGCCGAGGTCGAGGCGATCGCCGCGCAGCAGGCGCCGCTCGACACGTTCCGCGACCTCGCGGACCTGTGGAACACCGCGAACCTGCCGCCCGAGACGCGCGTCGTGCTCGACGGCCGGCTCGAGGCGACGCTGAACGCCGTGCTGCCGTCGCTGTCGAGCCCGCCCGGCGACGAGGAGACGCTGGAGGAGCTGTTCGATCTCGATCTGCCGCGCCGGCTGCGCGCGCGCCTCGCGGTCGCGCGAGCGCGCGTGTTGCTCGACCACGGCGAGCGCAAGGACGCGTGGCGCCAGATCCGCGAGCTCGACGCGCTGTACAGCGCGCACGAGGAGCGCGCGGCGGCCGGCGCGGTCGTCGCGGAGGCCGGCCTGTCGATGGCGCGCGACCCGGGTCGCTACTTCGCGGTCTTCCGCTACCGCGATGCGGCGGTCGAGGTGCTCGACGACCTCGTGCTGCACTACCCGTCGGAGCCGCGCTGCATCGAGGCCTACGTCGAGCTCGCGGCGATCCTCGCCGAGCAGCACGAGTTCACGCGCGCGATCGAGCGGCTCGAAGAACTCGTCGTGTACTTCCCCGACACGCCGCAGGCGATCGAGGGCGAGCTGCGGATCCCCGAGCTGCGGATGGACCAGGTCGGCGGCCCCGAGAAGGACCGCGGCGGGCTGACGCGCGCGCGCGACGAGGTCGAGCGCTGGCTCGAGCGCCGCGCCGATGCGATGCGCGCGGATCCGCAGCTGGCGACGCGCGCGCAGGCCGCGCACGCGCGCGCGATCCGGCTGGTCGTCGACAGCGATCTCGCGATCGCCGCGTACTACCGCCGCATCGACCAGCCGACGGGCCAGCAACTGCACGCCGAGCGCGCGCTGGCGGTCGCCGAGGCGAATCACGAGGCGCAGCGCGCGACGCGCGCGCGCAAGCTGCTGCTGCGCGCGCCGACCGCGCCTGGATCCATGCCCGGAGCCACGCCCGAAACCGCGCCCGAGAGCGCGCCCGCAAGCTCGCCTCGCGAGTGATCCGATGACCGCGCGCGCACTCATGCTGGGACGCTTCACGCTGCTCGCGCTGCTCGCCGCCTGCATTGCGAGCTGCGGCTGGCACACCGCGCGCCTCAAACCCGCCGACGCGCACTCGGTCGGCGTCGAGATCTTCGGCATCGACGTACTGAAAGACCGCGTGCCGCTGCGCGACATCGAGCCGGAGGTCCACGCGGCGCTGTCGCGCGCGGTCTCCGACCTCGTCGACCTGCCGCTCGTGCAATCCGATCGCGCCGACGTCGTCGTGCGCGGGCGCGTGCTGCAGTACCGCCGCCGCGGCGGGATCCGCAACTCGGAGAACGAGCTGCTCGAGACCGGCGTGCGCGTGCAGCTCGAAGCGGTGCTCGTCGACCGGCGCACCGAGACCGAGCTCGCGAAGGCGACCTCGGCGCTGTGGAGCGGCCACGTCGTCGGCGGTCCCGACGAAGAGCGCAAGGCGCGCGAACGCGCGCTCGAGAGCCTGTGCGACCGCCTCGTGCTGGAGCTGTTCGGCACGGCGTGCTATGAACCGCGACTCCCGGCGAGCGCGCCAGCGGACGCCGCAGCCGGCGCCGGCGAGAGCCTTTCGGTCCCGCCGACCGAGGTGCGCTAAGCTCTACGGCAGCCAGGCTCGCAGGCAAGGCGACGGCGGGCGCGTCCGCATCTCCAGACCCTACCGCCGCGCTCCGAAGCCCCGCTCGCAGCAGCACGACGCCCGAACAGCCGATAACCGAAACTCCATGGCCGAGCCGAACAAGACCAGCCCCGAGAAGGGGCCGAACCGAGCGCGCTCGTTCGGACCGCCGCTCTTGCTGCTGTTCTTCTTGATCCTGATGGTGATGTACGTCGGCAGCGGCACGCTGCTGTCGACGCCGAAGGCGCTCTCGCAGGACCAGTACCTGTGGAACCTCTACAACGGCAACATCGCGCGCCAGGAGTTCAAGGGCCTGCCGCAGGGCACGAACGCGATCGAGGGCGCGCTGCAGAGCTCGATCGACGGCGCGACGGCGGACAAGCCGCTCGCGTTCGAGGTGAGCTTCGCGGACGTCGCGCAGAACGAGGAACTGTTCCGCTCGATCGCGGCTGAGCTGCGCAGCGGGAACGTCTCGCTGCCGGTCGTCTTGCAAGCGGTCGAGGACGGCTGGTACGAGCCGCGCCGCGTGCGCCTGTTGTCGGCGTACCTGCGCGACGTGCCGGCGGCGAACGGCGCGAACGACAAGGCCTCCGAGCGCGACGGCGCGGCCCGCGCGCCGATCCGCACGCAGCAACAGCAGGCGCTGTGGGTCGAGGTGCTCGCGCGCTCGCAGAGCGCGTACGAGGAGGCGATGATCGCGAAGCACGGCAGCTTCGACCCGACGCGCGATCGGAAGTTCGAACTGCCCGAGCACCCCGGTGAGTTCTGGACCAAGGTCGACGTCGAGTCCGACGCCGACCTCGCGCTCGCGCTCAGTGCGCTGGAGCGCGCGGGCGCGAAGCTCGAGACGAAGAGCTTCAACATCACGCCGACCGAGGGCTCGCGCTGGGGCGACTCGTCGAGCCACGCGCTCGACCTTTTGATCCTGTGGGGCCCGTGGCTGATCATCCTCGCGGTGTTCCTGTTCTTCCTGCGCCAAGTGCGCTCGCAGGGCGGCGCCGGCGGCGTGATGAACTTCGGCCGCTCGCGCGCGCAGGTCTACTCGAAGGAGAACCGCACGAACGTGACGTTCGACGACGTCGCGGGCGCCGAGGAAGCCAAGTCCGAGGTGCGCGAGCTCGTCGAGTTCCTGAAGAACCCCGGCCGTTTCACGCGCATCGGCGGGCGCATCCCGCGCGGCGTGTGCCTGGTCGGGCCCCCCGGCTGCGGCAAGACTCTGTTGGCCAAGGCCATCGCCGGCGAGGCCGAGGTGCCGTTCTTCTCGATCTCCGGTTCGGACTTCGTCGAGATGTTCGTCGGCGTCGGCGCGAGCCGCGTGCGCGACCTGTTCAAGCAGGCGCGCGAGTCGAGCCCGTGCATCATCTTCCTCGACGAGATCGACGCCGTCGGTCGGCGCCGCGGCAGCGGCATGGGCGGCGGCCACGACGAGCGCGAGCAGACGCTCAACGCGATCCTCGTCGAGATGGACGGCTTCGGGACGGACGAGGGCATCATCGTGATCGCCGCGACGAACCGGCCGGACGTGCTCGACCCGGCGCTGTTGCGCCCCGGGCGCTTCGACCGCCAGGTCGTGATCGACCTGCCCGACGTCGAGGGCCGCAAGGCGATCCTCGGCGTGCACCTGAAGAAGGTGAAGCACGGCGCGGACGTCGACGTCGACGCGCTGGCGCGCGGCACGCCCGGCTACTCGGGCGCCGACCTCGCCGCGATCGTCAACGAAGCCGCGATCATGGCGGTGCTCGATCGGCGCGAGCAGGTCTCGATGGGCGACCTCGACGAGGCGCGCGAGAAGGTCATCTACGGGCGCCAGAAGCGCTCGCGGAAGATGGAAGAGGAAGACCGCCGCATCGTCGCGTACCACGAGGCCGGTCACGCGGTCGTCGCGGCCGCGATCCCGGAGGTCGATCCGCCCAGCAAGGTCACGATCGTCCCGCGCGGCCGCTCGCTCGGCATGACGACGTTCCTGCCCGAGCGCGAGCAGTACCACATGCAGCGCCGCCGCCTGCTCGGCATGCTCGCGGTCGGCTTCGGCGGCCGCGTCGCCGAGCAGGAATTCTGCGGCGACATCTCGGCCGGCGCGTCGGACGACATCCGCAAGGCGACCGATCTGGCGCGCGCGATGGTCACCGAGCTCGGCATGAGCGAGGCGATCGGCCCGATCCACTACGCCGAGCGCCAGGGCTCCGACTTCCTCGGCGCCGAGCTGATGCGCGGCAAGAGCCACTCCGAGGACACGGCGCGCGAGATCGACCAGGAAGTGCAGCGGCTGCTGTCCGAGGCGTACGAGCGCGCGGTCACGATCCTGCGCACGCGCCGCGGCGAGATGGAGCAGCTCGCGCAGGCGCTGCTCGTGTACGAGACGCTGTCGGCCGACGAGATCCGCAAGGTGCTCGCGGGCACGCACGTCGACGAGCTGCGGCCGAAGTCGCAGACCAAACCGCCGGCCGCGCCGACGCGCACGAGCACCGCGACGCCGCCGCCGCTGCCCAGCGACGGCCGCGCGGGCGAACTGCCCGGCCTCGCGCCGGCGTGAGCGCGGCGCGCCCGGGCGGCTCGCCTCCCCCGCCGGCGCCGACCGCGCCGGCACTGCCCGAGCTGATGGGCGTCGTGAACGCGACGCCCGATTCGTTCAGCGACGGCGGGCTGGCGTTCGAACCCGCGGCCGCCGTCGACCGCGCGCTCGCACTGCACGCCGACGGCGCAGCGTGGCTCGACATCGGCGGCGAATCCACGCGGCCGGGCGCGCGGCCGGTCGACGAGCGCGAGGAGCTGCGCCGCGTCGTGCCGGTGATCGCCGCGCTGCGCGCGCAGTGCTCGGCGCGCCTCTCGATCGACACGCGCAAGGCCGCGGTCGCGCGCGCCGCGCTCGACGCGGGCGCGGACGTCGTCAACGACGTCAGCGCGGGCGCGTTCGATCCAATGCTGCTCGAGCTCGTCGCCGCGCGCGGTTGCGGCTGGATTGCGATGCACGCGCGCGGGACGCCCGAGACGATGCAGCACGCGCCGCGCTACGACGACGCGCCGCGCGAAGTGCTCGCGGAGCTGCGCGCGTCGGTCGCGCGGGCGCTCGAGCGCGGCGTGCGGCGCGAGCGGATCTGGATCGATCCTGGGATCGGGTTCGGCAAGCGACTCGAGGACAACGTCGCGCTGCTCCAGCGCCTCGGCGAACTGCACGAGCTCGGGCTGCCGATCGTCGTCGGGATCTCGCGCAAGGGTTTCCTCGGCGCGCTGTCGGGCGAGCGCGACGCGGCCAAGCGCGATCTCGAGACGGCGGCGGCGCTGTTCGCGTGCGTGCGCGCAAGAGCGCACGTCGTGCGCGTGCACGACGTGGCCGGCGCGAAGCGCGCAATGGCTGTCGCGGCGTCGTTGCTGTGAACGCTCAGGCCGGCTGTTTGCGCCGCGCGTGGACCTGCCGAGCGAGCGGGCCGGACGGATAGCCGGCCGCATTCTCGAGCGGCCAGTAGCGAGCACCGATGGCGAAGAAGATCCAGCTCGTGACCAGCCACCACGCCGCGATCACCGCCCATGTCGTCGGCAAGCGGGGTCCGAACATGAACAGCGCCATCGAGCTCCCGAGCCCTGCGGCGCCGCCGTAGAGCGCAGCCCACCAGAAACCAGGGTCGCCGCGCAGAAACCTCACGCGCGTTCCGCAAGCCGCGCACGTGACGGACACCCGCAATGCCGACACGCGGAGTGCGGGATTCGAACAGCACGGGCACGCACGCGTTGCCGCGAGCCACGGGAACCTGGAACTCATCTCGCGATCCAATCTCCCACGCTGCGATCGATCCGACAAGTTGGCACGCGCGCTTTCGATGCCTAACGTACGCGCATGAGCGAGCGCATCTTCGGCACCGACGGCATCCGCGGCCGCGCCGGCACCGGCTGGCTGTCGGCCGCCGGCGCCGCGCGAGTCGGCCAAGCGGTCGGAGCCGTGCTCGGCGCCGGAAGTCGCGGCCGCGCGCTGCTCGGCCACGACGGCCGCGCATCCGGCCCCGAGCTCGAGGCCGCCGTCGCGAGCGGTCTCTGCGCGCACGGTTTCTCGACCGACAGCGCGGGCCTCTTGCCGACGCCCGGAATCGCATGGCTCGCGCTCGAACGCGACTACGACGCCGCGGTGATGATCAGCGCGTCGCACAATCCTGCCGAGGACAACGGGATCAAGGTCTTCGGTGCGCGCGGCCAGAAGCTGTCCGACGAGCAGGAGCTCGCGATCGAGGCGCGGCTCGGCGCGAGCGCGGCGGCGGTCGCGCCGGGCGCGCTCGCCGTCGACGCAGCGCTCGAACGCGCGTACGAGGACCACCTCGTCGCGTCCAGCGGCGGCCTCGACCTCGCCGGCATGCGCGTCGCGTTCGACGGCGCGAACGGCGCCGGCTCGCGCGTCGGCCCGCGCGTGCTCGCGCGCCTCGGCGCGACCGTCGACGCGCTGTGCTGCGCACCGGACGGCACGAACATCAACGCGCACTGCGGCGCCGTGCACCCCGAACAAC
>SCVU01000809.1 GCA_004296785.1 Planctomycetota bacterium | reverse complement strand
GCGCAGGATCTCGCCGTACGCGGCGACGAGCAGCACGTCCGGCGCGTGCGCGGCGAGCGCGGCGCTGAACTCGGCCGCGCGCGACGATTCAGGCTGCAGCACCGGCACGCCGCGCGCGAGCGCGAGTGCCTTCACCGCGCCGGGCTCGATCGCGCGACCGCGACCGCGCGGGCGATCGGGCTGCGTGACGACGACGACCGGCGCGAACGGGCTCTCGAAGAGCCGCGCGAGGATCGGCGTCGCGAATGGCGGCGAGCCGAGGAACGCGACGCGCACGCTCGTTCCTCGCCGAGCTTCGGTCAGAGCAGCGGCTCGATGGCCGACTTCAGCGTGCTGTACTGCATCGCGCCGACCATCTGCTTGGCGACTTCGCCCTTCTTGATCAGCAGGAACGTCGGGATCGACGTCACGCCGTAGCGCGCGGGCACTTCGAGGTTGTCCTGCGTGTTCAGCTTGACGACCTTCAGCTTGCCCGCGAGCTCACCGGCGAGCTTGTCGACGTACGGCGACATCGCGCGGCACGGTGCGCACCACTCGGCCCAGAAATCCACGAGGACGGGGACGTCGCTCTTGAGCACGACACTGTCCCATTGGCTGTCGGTGACTTCGGCGGCGGCGGACATGTTGCGATGGCTCTCGTCGAGGGGGCGGGGCGGATGAAGGGCAGCTTTGTAGCCTAGCGGCTCGCGCTGCACCAGTCCCGCGCATCGCGTCGCGCGAGTCCAGGCGCGAGCGCGCGAACGCTCAGCCCGCGGAGGGCTCGACGGCCGCCGCGGACGCTCGCTCGACGGCCTCGTCGTCCGCCGCCTCGTCCATCAGCGCGGTCGCGAGGATCGACTCGAGGTCGCCCTCGATCTCGGACTTCAGCTCGAGCGTGATCTCGCCGCCGCGGTCGCCCTGGTCGACGTGCACGACGCCGAGGCGCGCGAGCTCGAGCAGTGCGCAGAAGCTGCCGACCACCGCTTCGCGCCGCGGCACGTCGCCCAGCGATGCGATCAGGCGCGAGAGCGTCGACACGCGCGACTCGCGCATCGAGTTCGCGATCGACTGCACGTAGAAGCGCAGCGGCCGCGGGTCGGAGGCGACGCGGTGCGGGCGGTTCGCGTTGATCTCGCGCAGCAGGCGCGACCACGTCGAGAGCAGGTCGTACGCGGTCAGCTCGCCGAGCTCGAACTCGGGCTCCGCGGCGGCCTCGCGCGCCTCGCCGCGCCAGCCGCGCTCGGCGACGCGCATGCGGTCGGCGTGGCGCAGCTCGAGCTCCTGCGCCGCGAGTCGGAAGCGGCGGTACTCGATCAGCCGCTGCACGAGCTCGTCGCGCGGATCGATTTCCGCGGCGAGGTCGACTTCCTCGCGCGGCAAGAGCGAGCGCGCCTTGATCGCGATCAGCGTCGCGGCCATCACGGTGAAGTCGCCGGCGAGCTCGAGGTCGAGCTGCTGCAGCTGCTTCAGGTAGCCGAGGTAGCCGTCGACGATGCGCTGGAGCTGGATCTCGTGGATCTCGACTTCCTGCTCGCGCACGAGGTGCAGCAAGAGGTCCATCGGACCCTGGAACACGCGCTCGAGGCGCACCGTGTAATCGAGCTCGACCATGGAACCGCGCGCTGCCCTTCCTATCACATCCTGCCGCTCACGACCTCAGGTCCGCGGCGCGCTCACGCCCCGCGGATGCCGGTCCCCCAGCTGATCAGGTGGCCGAGCCCCATCGACACGCCGTAGACGGTGTCCGAGAACAGCGGTACGTAGCGCATCGCGATCAGCGTGATCAGGATCCCGTAGATCCCGATCGCCTGGTACGGGTCGCGCCAGCGCCGCGGCAGCAGCCAGGTCACGATGCGCGAGCCGTCCAGCGGCGGCACCGGCAGCAGGTTGAAGACCGCCAGGAACACGTTCGACCACAGGCAGGCCTTGAGCAGCTCGTCGACGCGCTGTTCGGGCGTGAACAGGCCGGACGACATCAAGATACGCAGCAGTAGGCCGGAACATACGGCGATCAGGATGTTCGCGCCCGGGCCCGCCGCCGCGACCAGCGCCATGTCGCGCCAGCGGTGCCGCAGGCGCGTGAAGTCGACCGGCACCGGCTTGGCCGAGCCGAACACGTACGCGCCGTTGGTCAGGTACAGCAGGAACGCCGGCA
>SCVU01000808.1 GCA_004296785.1 Planctomycetota bacterium | reverse complement strand
AGGCGAAGCTGCACCTGCCCGACTACGAGGTGCCGGTGCCGAGCAAGCTCGGCCTGATCTCGATGGAGCCCGACGTGCGGATCTGGATCGCGCTGCGCGCGCGCAGCCTCGGTCCCGCGGATGCACAGGAGCCCAGCCGTGAGCGTTGACCCGCGCAGCGCGCTCGTGCTCGTCGGCGCCGCCGCGTTGCTCGGCGCGTGCGCAGGCTCGGGCACGCTCGCGCCGGACGCGCGCGTGCGCGCGGAGGCGCCGCGCGTCGAGCACTGGCAGCCGCTCGGCGCGAATGCGCTCGACGGACTCTACGAGAGCGAGAGCATCGAGGGCGCCGTCGCGGCTGCGCTGTGGAAAGTCGAGTACCACTTCGACGCGCGCGGCGCCTTCAGCGGCGCCGCGCTCGCATTCGGCGACGACGGCCCCGCGTTCCAGACGCTCGGCGGCGCGTGGAGCGTGCCGGAACCGGGCCGGCTGCTGCTCGGCGCGGACGAAGCGCGCGCCGCGCTCGACGGCGACCGGCTGCGGCTGGAACTCGAAGGCGGCACGCTGATCCTGCGGCGCGAGGCGCTGCGGTGAACGACCTCTCGCTGTACGACCGCCACGGCGCGGCCTGGTGGCGAGCGGAGGACCGCGTGTTCCGCTCGCTGCGCAACGTGCAGCGCCATCGCCTCGACGTGCTGCGCGGCTGGCTCGGCGCACGACTGAGCGGCGCGCGCGTCGTCGATCTCGGTGCGGGCGGCGGCCTGCTCGCCGTGCCGCTGGCGGCGGACGGTGCGCGCGTCCTCGCGCTCGATCGCAGCGCGACGAGCCTCGGCGCCGCGCGCGACGAGAGCGCGCGACGTGCGCTGCGCGCAGCCGCTCCGGCGCTGGCGCGCGCGGACCTGTATCACGCGCCTTGCGCGAGCGACCGCGCGGACCTCGTGCTGATGTGCGACGTGCTCGAGCACCTGGAGCGACCGCTGGACGCGTTGCGCGAAGCCGCGCGGCTGTTGCGCCCGGGCGGCGCGCTGTTCGTCAGCACGCTGGCGCGCACGCTGCGCGCGCGACTGCTCGGCGTGTGCGTCGCGGAGGGACTGGGCTACGTGCCGCGCGGCACGCACGACGCGCGGTTGTTCGTGTCGCACGCGCACCTGCTCGAGCTCGGCGCGCGCGTCGGCCTGGCGGGCGCGCGCGTGCAGGGCGAGCGCGTGCGCGTGTGGCGCACGCTGCGCGCCGGCGCGATCGAGCTCGCCGCGGGGCCCTCGCTCGCGGTCACCTACAGCGCACTCCTCGTCAAGCGAGGCGCCGCATGAGCCGCCGCGCGGTCCGTGCCGCCGCCGTCGCGTACGGCGCACTCACGCATGCGGCGTTCGCGGCGGCGATCGCGTGCATGGCGTGGGCGCTGTACCACGGATTGCACGGCGGCCCTTTCGATGCGCGCGGCGCGCGGCCGTCGCTGGCGCTCGCGCTGCCGGTCGACGCGCTGCTGATCGCGCAGTTCCCGCTGCTGCACTCGTGGCTGCTCGGCGCGCGCGGTCGCGCGCTGCTCGCGCGCGCGTTCCCGGCGCCGCACGGCGCGCAACTGGCGACGACCACGTTCGCGCTGGTCGCGAGCCTGCAGCTACTGCTCGTGTTCGGCGCGTGGATCCCGCTCGGACCCGAGCTCGCGCGCGCCAGCGGCGGCTGGCTCGGCGCGTCGCAGGTCGCGTACGCCGCGTCCTTCGCGCTGCTCGCGAAGGCGATCCACGACGCGGGCATGGGACTGCAGACGGGCTACATCGGCTGGAGCGCGGTGGCCGCGGGTCGCAAACCGCGCTACCCGGCGATGCCGAGCGGCGGCCTGTTCCGCGCGTGCCGCCAGCCGATCTACCTAGGTTTCGCGCTGACGCTGTGGACCGGTCCGGTGATCAGCGTGGACCGCCTCGCGCTCGCGCTTCCGTGGACCGCGTACTGTGTGTTCGGTCCGCGCCTCAAGGAACGTCGCTTCGCGCGCTGGTACGGCGCAGCGTGGAGTGATTATCGCGCCCGCACGCCCTACATGCTCCCGGTGAGATGGCCATGATGATCGCAAGCGTCGCTTCTGCATTGCCCACGCACGTGTACTCGCAAGCGGTGCTGAGCGAGTACCTGCGCGGA
>SCVU01000807.1 GCA_004296785.1 Planctomycetota bacterium | reverse complement strand
CAGTCGCCGATCGCGAAGCCGCCCGGACTGCTCGCGGTGAGCGGGAGCGCGCTCGCGCCGATGCCGCCCTGGCCGTTGCCAAGCGCGAACACGAGCTCGTTCGCCGTCGCGACCGCGATGTCCGCCGCGCCGTCGCGATTCCAGTCGACGCTCGCGAGCGCGAGCGGTTCATCGGCGAGTGGCACGCGCGTCGGCGCGACGAGCGTTCCGCTCTGCACGCGCGTGACGCTGACGCGCGCGCCCGCGCCGGAGTGACCGGCGACGATCTCGAGAGTGCCGTCGCCCTCGAGATCCGCGACGGCGACGGAGCTGGGCTTGGCGAGCTCGCGCGTGACGAGCTGCGGGCCGAGCGTCAGTCCACCGAGGCCGATCCACCGCTCGAGCGCGGGATCCGAAGCGGTCGCGCCGTCGGCGGCTGCGAGCAGATCCGCGCGGCCGTCCGCGTTCACGTCGGCGATCGCGAGGTCGCGCGCGCGGCGCGTCGTGAACGGCGAGCTCGCGGGCGCGAGCGCGCCGTTCGTGTTCGCGAGCACGGTCAGCGCGAGCGACGGCTCCTCTTGCACGACGACGTCGAGGTCGCCGTCCGCGTCGAGATCGCCGGCGGTCCAGACGTAGAGGAGTCCCATTGCGTGCAGCGGCAACTGCGGACCGAGCTGCCCCTGCGCGTCGACCGCGCGCGACACGAGCTCGCCGGTGTGGAAGGTCGGGCGCGCGGCGTGGATCACGTCGAGGCGACCGTCGCCGTCGAGGTCGAGGCACGCGAGCGAACCGGCCTCGCCGACGGCGGCGGAGCTCGAGACGGTGAACCCGAGCGCGCCGTCGCCGCGCGCAACTCCGACGAGGACCGAGCTCGTCAGCCACGCGAGATCGAGATCGCCGTCGCCGTCGAGATCGCCGCGCGCGAGCGCGTGCGGGACCGACGCGAGCGCGAGGTTCGGCGCGGGCAGGAATCCGCTCGCGCCGAGCCCGCGGAACACTGCACAGCCCGCGGTTGTGCGAGCGACCGCGACGTCGACGTTGCCGTCGACATCGAAGTCGGCGGCGACCAGCGCTTCGCCGGGATCCTGCATCGCGAGCGCGAGCCAGCTCTCGAATCCCTGCGCGCCGTCGCCGCGCAGCGCGAGCGGCGCCGTGTTGCCGGGCGCGGTGAGGAGATCGAGGCGACCGTCGTGGTCGCAGTCGGCGAGCGCGAGCGACGCCGCGCCGACGGGCGCGCTTGCGCGCTGCGGATACAGCGACTGTGCGCCACACGGCAACGCGACGAGCAGGACGAGCGCGCGGACTTGCACGACGAGTCCAGGCTAGCGCGAAATGCGCGGATGCCCACCCCGCCGCGCCGCCCCACGCCGCCCAGTCGCTCGCTCGAGCGCGTGCTGCTGCGCCACGGCGCGGCTTCGCGCGCGGAAGCGCGCGCGCTGGTGCTCGCGCGCCGTGTGCGCGTCGACGGCCGCGTGGTGGCCGATCCGAGCGCCGCGGTCCGCGACGGCGCGCGCATCGAGATCGACGGCGCGGATGCGCGGCCGATCGAGCGCGTCGCGATCGCGCTGCACAAGCCGGCCGGCTGCGTGACCACAGCGCGCGATCCCGAAGGACGTCCGACCGTGTTCGATCACCTCGCCGACGCGCCGCGCGGCCTGCGCGCGGTCGGTCGGCTCGATCTCGACACGAGCGGCTTGCTCGTGCTGACCAACGACACGCGCCTGGCCGACCGCATCGCGGATCCGCGCTCGCGCATCCCGAAGACGTACGAGCTGCGCACGCGTTCGAAGCTGTCGGACGCGCAGCTCGCGCGCCTGTGCGACGGCGTCGAACTCGCCGATGGTCCGGCGCGCGCGCTGTCGGTCGAGCGCTGCGCCGGGCCCGAACGCGGCCGCTGGATCGCGCTCGCGATCGACGAGGGCCGCAACCGCGAGGTGCGGCGGATGATCCACGCGGTGGGCGGCGAGGTGCGCGAGCTCGTGCGCGTCGC
>SCVU01000806.1 GCA_004296785.1 Planctomycetota bacterium | reverse complement strand
TGAAGGCCGCGCGCGCCGACATCCGCTCGACGTTCACGCCCGGCGTGCTCGGCGACGTCGGATTGTTCGGCGGCCTGTTCGACGCGTCGCGCGTCGGCTGCGGCGATCACGTGCTCGTCGCCAGCGCCGACGGCGTCGGGACGAAGATCGACGTCGCGCGCCGCGCGCGTCGCTACGACACGCTCGGGCACGACATCGTCAACCACTGCATCAACGACATCCTGGTGCAGGGCGCGCGACCGCTGTTCTTCCTCGACTACGTCGCGTCGGGACGCTTCGAGCCGCCGGTGTTCGCGGAGCTGATCCGCGGACTCGCCGCCGCGTGCAAGGCGCACGAGATCGCGCTGCTCGGCGGCGAGACCGCGGAGATGCCCGGCACGTACAAGGACGGCGACTTCGATCTCGCCGGCTTCATCGTCGGCGCGGTCGAGCGCCAGCGCATCCTCGATGGCAGTCGCATCCGCCCTGGTCAGGTGCTGCTCGGCCTCGCGTCGAGCGGCCTCCACACGAACGGGTATTCGCTCGCGCGCAAGGTCCTGTTCGACGTGCTGAAGCTGGAAGTCAGCGCGCGCCCGCCGGAGCTCGGCGGCAAGAGCGTCGGCGAGGCGCTGCTCGAGCCGCACCGCGCGTATCTCGAAGCGCTGTGGCCGCTGTTGCAGCGCGATCGAATCGCCGCGCTCGTGCACATCACGGGCGGCGGGATCCCGGGCAACGTGCCGCGCGTGCTCGGCGGGTCCTTCGATGCGCTGATCGACCGGCGCACGTGGGAAGTGCCGCCGCTGTTCCGCATGATCGTGCAGGGCGGCGACGTCGCGCGCGACGAGGCCTACCGCGTGTTCAACATGGGGCTCGGCATGGTGCTGTTCGTCGAGCCGAGCGAGGCCGCGGCGGTGCGCGCCGATCTGCAGGGCCGCGGTCACGCGTGCTGGGAGCTCGGCCGCATCGAAGCCGGCACCGGAAGCGTGCGCTACCTCGGCTGAGTCGCCGGGAACGCCGATGCTGCTCGCCGCGCTGCTCGCGCTCCAGTCGACCGAATCGCTGTCGGCAGATTGGGCCGCGGTCGCCGCGTTGCCCGCCGGGCGCGAGCGCGCAGCGCGCGTCGCACTGCTGCTGCACGACCGCGCGCGCGAGCTCTCGAAGCCCGAGATCGAGCTCGCGTGGCGCGTCGGCACCGAGGAGGCGGATGCGCTGCGCTTCGATTCCGCGGTGCCCGTGCAGCGCGCGCTGTACGAACGCATGCCGGCGCTGTGGAGCGTGTCGAACCTCGCGCTCTCGCTGAATCGGCTCGAGGGCGCCGGCTCGGCCGACAAGGTGCTCGCGGAGTGGTTGCCGCGCGCGCGCGGCTCCGAGCGCGCCGACGTCTGGTCGCAGCGCGGCACGTACTGGCTCGGCGCCGGCGACGCGGCGCGCGGTCGGCCGCTGCTCGCGCGAGCGATTGCGCTCGGCTCGAGCGACGCGACGGTCGTGCTGGCGCGCGAAGACCTGGCTGCCGGACGCGTCGCCGCCGCGCGCGCCGGCTTCGCCGCGGCGCTGCTCGAGCGCACTCCGAGCCCCTGGGCCGTGCGGGGATTCGGTGTCGCGTTGCTGACCCCCTGACCTTACATTCGTGGCCATGCGAAGCCT